>JAJPZU010000195.1 GCA_021204165.1 Prevotellaceae bacterium | reverse complement strand
TCCTCCGTCGCTACCGCGCCACCTCCCCTAAGTTAGGGGAGGAGCCTATATACCACAGCTTGAAAAGACTATGAAGAAACTCATAACATTAACATCCAATACGGTAACTTGGCTCCTCCCCTAAGTTAGGGGAGGTGGCGCGGTAGCGACGGAGGAGTCTGTCGAATACACCCTACTAAATATACATTAGGGATCTGTGAATACACCCACAAGGCATCCGCACAACACATGAGGAGTCTGTCGAATACATCTACTAATATATCCGAGTCACAGATGACTAAATATTAATCAGCCGAGAAATTTCTTTGCAAATTCAAGAGAAATAGAATTGTGAAAGCTTTGGCATACTTCTGCGGCAAAAGTACATCCATAGCCGACAATCTTGTCCCACTTATCGGAAGTGATACGAGATATATCGTCTCTTCCCACATTCTCCTTGATAAGTCCGTAGATGATTCC
Organism: Prevotellaceae bacterium; assembly: GCA_021204165.1. Taxonomy (GTDB): domain Bacteria; phylum Bacteroidota; class Bacteroidia; order Bacteroidales; family Bacteroidaceae; genus RGIG8745. The sequence goes on along the minus strand of JAJPZU010000195.1, from coordinate 14,685 downwards.
CGCATTGAAGTTGTCTCCGGCTCCAATGGTGCTGACAGTTTCTATTTTCTCTACGGAATAGGACTTGGACACGGCGGGAGTGATGAGACGTATATCTCCTTCGGCAGCCGTGCAAAGCATGTTTTTACAATAGAAATCAATCTCCTTCTTATATATCTTGTTGGCATCGGATATGCCGAACATGTTTTCAAGGTCTTCAGTCGAGCCGCGTATAATATCGGCATATTCCAGATTTTCGAGAATGTCGGCATAGAGCTTGATGACCTCGGCACGGTGTGTGCTGCGGAAATTCAGGTCATAGTATATGAGAGCTTCGTGGCGGCGGGCATAGTCCAGAAACTCTTTCACCTTCGGGCGCAGGATTGGATTAAGCACAAAGTAAGAACCCATCATCACAATGTCGTCCTTGTTTATTTCAGGCCATTCGGCAATGTCGAGTCGCGCTTTAGGATAATCCTTATAAAAAGAGTATTCCGCATCGTTGTTCTCATTGAGCCATGCCAATGATATGGCGGAACGGCTGTCATGATATACATTTATATTATCGGTGCTTACTCCATTGCTTCTCATAAAATCAAGAATCAGGCTTCCCACGCGGTCATTGCCCGTTTCGCTAATCATGGTGACATTCTGCCCGAGACGTCCAAGCGAGATAATACCGTTGAAAACAGAACCTCCGGGAACGGCAGTTGTAGGTTGTCCGTCCTTGAATATGATGTCCATTATCGTCTCGCCTATTCCAATTATTTTTCTCATCGTATGTGTGTTGTTTTGCAAAAGTTTTGTTCCTTTATATTAAAGATGAATATACTGCCGGAGCGTGCTGTCCGGCAGTCTTACTTTTCTATATAATTTATCACTTGCTGCAATGTGTCAGCACGGAGCATGATGTCGCCGAAGGATTTGTTCACCACTCCCTTTTTCTCCAGATTGTCAATCATAAGAAAAAGGTCATCCCAGAATCCGTTTATATTCCAGAATATGACCTTCTTCGAGTGCATACCGAATGTGTTTTCAGCCATTACAGAGAAAGCTTCATCAAGTGTTCCCACACTTCCGGGAAGTGCAACCATGATGTCGGATTCATCGACAAGCCATTGTTTGCGGTCGCGCAAGTCGTCGGCATGAAATACAATGTCTATATGTTCGCTCATCATATTGTTCTGCATCACCTTGCGGGGCACGACTCCGAACACTCTGCCTCCGCTTTGCTTCACCGAACCGGCGACTGTTTCCATCAGTCCGCAGCGTGAACCTCCATAGACGAGAGTCTTGCCGTGTTCGCCCATCCAGCGTCCCAAACGTTCCGCCTGTTCGTAATACACACTCTCCATTCTTTCAGAAGAAGAACAAAAAACACCTATTTTCTCCATTGCTTGTTTATTTATTTAGGAAGCAAAGTTACTCATTTCTATGGCTCTTTCGCTAAATGAAACGGAATTTTGCTATAAAATTCATTAAAAATATGAGTGTTAGTTCCATGTAGAAAAAAATGTTCGTAATTTTGTTACAGAAAAAGGGTTATGTAGGTATGGCGGAAAAAGTCGTGCCTGTATATACCGGATGTATCTTAAAATTTTGAATTTGGAATAAATATAATGAGGAATATATTCTATTTTTTCGCGGTTCTCTTTCTGACGGTATCTGTGGTTTCTTCATGTATAAAAGATGAAGATGCGATTACTTCACCTGAATGCTACATAAATTCTTTTTCTGTGGCAGACATAAAAAGTGCGGTTAAAACAAAGAACAACCGTGGAGAGGATACTATTGTGTATCGTACCATAGGAGGAAGCAGCATCTATTTCAACATCAATCAAGTAAGAAATAAGATTACGTCTGTCGATTCGCTTCCGGTATGGACGGACTTGAGCAAGGTGGTGCCTACTGTCAATTCATACGGTTATGTGTATTACAGGTATGAAGCGGACACACTTTACAAGCCGTTGCTCAGTGGAAACGACTCTATCGACTTCACTTCTCCGCTGAAATTCCTTGTGATTGGAACGGACGGTTTCTCTACAAAGGAGTATGACGTGAGGATAAACAAGAGTGAGACGGAGACGGATTCATTGCTGTGGAACAAAGTTGAGGATTCAAACCTGCGGATTGGAGATATATATAAGGTATTGTATTTTGATAATCGTCTTTATGTTTTTACGAATGAAGGTACACACACCACTGTCACATCCTCTTCTCTACTTAGCGAAGGACGGTCGTGGTCTGTTCCGGTCAAAACGGAAGGAGTGGAGGGCGGAACGATAGACTATAGTTTGGTGACTGCATTTGGAAATCGTTTGTACGCACTTGGAACGGACGGAAAGATTTACAGTTCTGCCGGCGAAGAAAAGGGGGCAGTATGGCACAAGACTTCTGAGAGAGAATTTACAAGTCTGCTCGGGGCTGACAGCCACTATCTTTACGCTTGCGATGGAGTGACTGTAATGTCAACCAAAGACATGCAAAATTGGGAGGAAAACGGAAATACTTGCATTGATATGTTGCCACAGAGCCATATTTGTACAGTGTCATACGCTACAAGAACCAATACGAATCTGCAAAGTGTGGTAATGGTGGGCTTGAATGCAAAGGACAACGAACATGCTGTGGTGTGGTATAAAGTATCATCATCTGATTCAAACAGCAACCAGAAATGGAGTTATGTGGATGTGACGGAGGAAAACGAATACGGCTGTCCTAAATTAGAAGGAATCAATGTCATACGTTATAAGGGAATGCTCCTTGCCATAGGAGGGCGGAATCTGGCAGATGAGACTTCTACGGCATACAAATGTATATACCGTTCAAATGACAACGGAATAACATGGAAAGAGATTACTGACAAAATACTGCTGCCGGAATCTGTCGTAGGAAAAGACATTGCAACAGGCATTACTACTGACGGAAAAAACATTTGGCTTGTAAGAGTCAACGGCGAAGTATGGCGGGGCTGGATTAATGAAACTTCTGAATAATGTAGCCGAGCTACAGAAAGACTATGGTTGTGAGTAGAAGGAAATGTATCTGTCGGAACTTTCTTGTGGCGACAATTCTGTTGTTCATTCATTGTCATACAGGCAATGCACAGGAACTGGAATATAAGATGGAACTTGGCACGATGGCAGGAGCAAGTTTCTATCTGGGTGATGCAAATTACTCCGGACTCTACAAAAACACGGGACTTGGTGGCGGACTGATGGGCAGGTATAATATAAATCCTCGCATGTCGCTGAAGTTCAATATATTGTCCGGAAAGATTTCAGGGGATGCCGCAAACCTGCAGAACAAGTTTCCTGAGATAGAAGGACAACAGTGGAAGTTTGACCGGTCTGTCGTTGATGTGGGATGTCAATATGAAATAAGTTTCTGGGCTTTCGGTACGGGAGCCGGATATAAAGGAACAAGAAGACTGACACCTTACATCGAGGCGGGGCTTGGTTTCACACAGACAAAGGATGTTTTTACCATGAATATTCCTTTTGGAATAGGTATAAAATATAAGCTCAAGGAACGCTGGAATGTCGGTATAGACTGGACTGTTCGTTTCAGTATGAGCGATGGGCTGGACGGAATATCAGATCCTTACAGCATAAAGGGAGGTTTTCTGAAGAATAAGGATTCGTACTCATTTACTATGATTTACATATCCTACGACCTCTTCCCGAAACTAAGAAAATGCAACAATGACTGAGCGTTCACGGTCTGAAAAGATTTGCCGCTTGACAGACATTCGTCTTGAAAAGGAAATTTTCGACCTGTGGAGACTTACTCAAAATAACAACAAAAAACAAGTACAATGTATAAAGAACTGATTGACCACAACAGAGTGCCTCGGCATGTGGCAATAATCATGGACGGAAACGGACGATGGGCTAAAGTTCGCGGAATGGAAAGAACAATGGGACATCAGGCTGGTGCACAGACTGTTCATGACATAATGGAAGCGGCTGTCAATCTTGGAATAGAATATCTTACTCTATATACTTTTTCCACGGAAAACTGGAATAGACCCGCCGACGAGGTGGCGGCTCTTATGACACTCCTGCTGAAGAATCTGGAGGAAGAGCTGTTTATGAAGAAGAATGCGCGCTTCCGCGTCATCGGTGACACGCAGAGATTGCCGGAGGTGGTACAAGAGGCATGTTCTTATCTTGAAGAGAAAACCAAAAACAACACTTCAACTTGTATGGTTCTTGCTTTGAGCTATTCTGCAAAGTGGGAAATAACCCATGCTTTGGCAACAATGGCTGAGAAAATAAAGAACAACGAATTGGAGCCTGCTGACATTTCAGAACATACGGTGGATGAATATCTGAATACGAGCTTTATGCCGGAACCGGAATTGATGATACGTACAGGAGGCGAAAAGAGGCTCAGCAATTTCCTTTTATGGCAGTGCGCCTATACGGAACTTTATTTCACAGATGTTTTTTGGCCTGATTTTGATGAAGAAGAGCTTTGTAAGGCTGTATATGATTACCAAGGACGCCAACGGCGTTTCGGTAAGACCGGAGAGCAAGTGGAAGAAGTGAAAAAAAAAGAAATCCGGTGAATGAAATCCGAAAAAGCTGCCTTGTGCAGCGTAATATCCTCTAAAAAGACAACAAAAAAGTAAGTTAAACAACGAACAATGTGAATCCCCGCATTCATTATTCTTAATGTAGCACGTTAGATGAGAAATATACAGTTATTACTCTTGTTCACTCTGCTTTTGACATTTGCGACAAAAGTTGACGCTCAGGAAGTCTATGAGAAGCCGACAATGGTATATGGACAAACCAGAAGGGTGGAAATTGGTGGTATCACCGTTGAAGATATCAAGAATTATGAGGATTATATTCTCATAGGTATCTCCGGTTTGTCTGTAGGACAGGAGATTATGCTTCCCGGAGATGAAATAACAGATGCTGTAAAACGTTACTGGAAGCACGGTCTCTGTTCTAATGTGAGAATTGAGGCGGACAGCATAGTAGATGAGAAAGTATATCTTAAAATAATACTTTCCATGCGTCCGAGAGTTTCGGAAATTAATATTGAAGGGGTGAAAAAGGGAGAGAAAGAAGATTTGGAGCAGAAGATTGGAATTATCAAAGGCAACCAGCTTACTCCTAATATGATAGATAAGGCAAAAATCATCATAAAGAAATATTTCGATGAAAAGGGATTCAAGAATACTGAGGTGAATATTATCCAGCGTGACGACGTGTCGAAAGAAGATCAGATGATTGTTGACGTTATTATTAATAAGAACGAGAAAGTTAAGGTCAACAAGATATATATAGCCGGAAACCAGAATATTCCAAGAAAAAAATTCACCGGTAACTTCTTTTCAGGAGGTCTGTTGAAAAAGACCAACGAGAAAGGATTCAAGAGTTTCTTTAAATCGAAGAAGTTCATCATGGAGAAGTTTGAAGAAGACAAGGAACGAGTGATAGAAAAATACAACGAACTCGGTTTCTGTGATGCCCAGATTGTATCTGACAGCGTGGTGGATTTGGGAAACAACCTTGTGGATGTGTATATTGACATTGATGAAGGACAGAAGTATTATGTCCGCAACATCAACTGGGTAGGAAATACTATCTACAAAACAGAAGACCTTAACACCGTGCTCAGAATGAAGAAGGGCGATGTCTATAACCAGAAGCATATACAGGAACGTCTGAACCAAGACGATGATGCTGTCGGGAACTTCTATTACAACAAAGGTTATGTGTTCAATGAAGTAGTCCCTGTGGAAGTTGACGTTGACGAAGATTCCATAGATCTTGAGATAAGAATACGTGAGGGCATACAGGCTTCGATAAATAAGATAAAGATTTATGGAAATACGCGTGTCTATGAAGATGTCATACGTCGAGAGCTGAAGCTGAAGCCGGGCGACCTTTTCAATATGGACGCATTTAAGATGACTTATCAGGAGATAGGACAGATGGGACATTTCAACCCTGAACAGATTGATTTCAAACCGGTTCCTGACCCGAACAACGGAACTGTCGATTTGAATCTCGGTCTTACTCCTAAAGCAAGCGATCAGGTGGAATTTTCACTCGGATGGGGACAGACTGGTGTAATTGGAAAGATTGGTCTGAAGTTCACAAACTTCTCTATGCGCAATCTTTTTGGAAAAAATGATAACCGCCGCGGATTCCTTCCGCAGGGTGACGGACAGGAACTTGAAATAAGCGGTTCTACTAATGGTGACTACTACCAGTCGTACAGCATTTCGTTTTTTAACCCTTGGTTTGGCGGTAAGCGTCCGAACCAGTTCTCTGTGTCTGCTTTCTATTCAAAACAGACGGACATAAGCAGTAACTATTATAATAGTTCTTATTATAACAGCACCATGAGTATGCTTTACGGTTATGGTAACTATAACAACAGTTACTACAACAACTATTCGTCTTACTATGACCCGGATAAGTACATACAGCTTTTTGGACTTTCCATAGGATGGGGAAAACGTTTGAACTGGCCTGACAACAATTTCAGTTTGTCCGCACAGTTGACATACACAAGATACATGCTGAAAGACTGGGAGTATTTCCTTATCACGGATGGAAACTGCAATAATGTGAACCTTACTCTCACATTGTCGCGTACATCTATCGACAACCCTATATTCCCTCGTCGCGGTTCGCAGGTTTCACTGTCTGTAAGTGCCACTCCTCCTTATTCGCTGTTCGATAATATAGACTACAAGAATCTTGCAACAAGCTATCAGGATGCAAGCTATATGACAGACCTTCAGAAGAAATATCGCTGGATAGAATATCATAAATGGAAATTCAACTCTAAATTCTACACACCTCTTTCTGGCGGTTCAAAATGTTTTGTCCTGATGACGCGCTTCGACTGCGGATTCCTCGGACATTACAACAAGTACAAGAAGTCTCCGTTTGAAACATTCTACATGGGTGGAGACGGTATGTCGGGATATTCTTCAAACTATTATTCGGAGACGATTGGATTGAGAGGATATGACAACGGTGCGCTTACTCCCGGCTACCAATATGGTTATGCCTATTCGCGCATGGCACTTGAGCTTCGCTATCCGCTTATGCTGCAAGGTTCTACGAACATATATGCTCTTGCCTTCATGGAAGGCGGAAACGCTTGGACTGAAGTCAAGGATTTCAATCCTTTTGACATGAAACGTTCTGCCGGTTTTGGTGTCCGCCTGTTCCTCCCGATGGTCGGAATGATAGGTATCGACTGGGCATACGGATTTGATAAGATTAACGGTGTGAAGACATATAGCGGAAGCCAGTTCCACTTTATTCTTGGACAGGAATTCTGATGAATCTGTTGTGTCGGCACTGTTTTTCTTGGAAAAAAACATAAATTAACCGTATTCAGAGAATATACGAAACAAGTGAACGGTTAACATATTAATTGTAAAATTTAAAAATGTAGGAATATGAAACGTATCTTTTTTACATTACTTGTCACAATGATTTCATTTGCAAGTTCTTATGCACAGAAATTCGCATTAGTTGACATGGAATACATTCTGAAGAATGTGCCCGCATACGAGCGCGCTAACGAACAGCTCAACCAGATATCAAAGAAATGGGAAGGCGAAGTGGAAGCCCTGTTACAGGATGTGGAGACTATGTATAAGAAATACCAGTCGGAGGTAGTGTTCCTGTCCGAGGCACAGAAAACCAAGACAGAAGAAGCCATCATGGCAAAAGAGAAGGAAGCAAGCGACTTGAAAAAGAAATACTTCGGCAATGACGGAGAGCTTTTTAAGAAACGTCAGAGCCTTATGGCGCCTATTCAAGACGAGATATACAATGCGGTTAAGGATATATGTGACCAAAGAGGGTATCAGCTTGTACTTGACCGTGCATCAGGAGGCAGCATCATATATGCTTCTCCAAAGATTGACATAAGTGACGAAGTTCTCCAGAAATTAGGATATGCAAACTGAGCAAGTTTCCGGATGGAATATTGACCGTTTCCCGAAAAATACGTAAGTTTGCACGATTGTTAGAACACGAATATAAAACTATTAAAACAAATAAAGATGAAAAAACTTATTTTGATGGTTCTTCTGGCATTGCCGGTGAGCCTGTTCGCACAAAAGTTTGCACATGTAAACTCTGCTACAATTATTCAATCTATGCCTGAATATACAGCTGCACAGAACGATCTTCAGATTCTGAGCAAACAGTGTGAAGACGAACTGAAACGTATGCAGGATGAACTTCAGACAAAGAGTGATGATTTCGAGAAGAATCAGGCAACAATGCCCGATGCCATAAAGCAGCGTCGTCAGCAGGAACTCAACGATTTGTATCAGCGTATGCAGCAGTATTATCAGACAAGCCAGCAGGAAATACAGCAGGCTCAGCAAACTAAAATGGGAGAAATCAGCGATAAGGTTACAAAAGCTATCAAAGAAGTTGGTGTAGCAGGAGGATATGTATATATTATGGATGTTACATCCGGCATACCTTACATCAGCGAGACTCTTAGCACAGATGTTACTTCACAGGTAAAAGCTAAGCTCAGACTTAAATAAATTCTTTTTACTTTCATATATCGTGCGCAATTCGTATTACATTTGTAATATGGATTGCGCACTTTCTTGTTTTATGAATCTAAGTGGATGTCTTCACAAAATCCTTATGCTGTTTAGGTGGTTATATCCGATAGTTTAAAGCATAAGGAGAGTCTATTGCCCCACATCAAAAACTAAATTCTCATTTAGGTAATGCAAGTGTTTGCACACTTGCTTCCATTTCTCGAATAAACTCGCGCTTTTTCTTTTCCGGCGCATATACGAAGCCTTCTGCCACAATCACACGGTTGTTCACAGTGTCAACCTGTGCATACGAAACAAAAGGTCCTCCCATCATGTCGTTCTCCATCTGCCACAGTCCGCGAACTTCCTGTACGAAATGTCCGTCAAACTCTATGTTGCGTGACATCACAGCACGGCGGTCTGTGGACATGTACTGATTGTCGTGTGCTCCTCTGATGTTTTCCATCATGAACGAATCGCGCTTCTGCAAGAAATAGTCAAGAGTGAAAGTCTCGGTCGAAGTGTAAGGATAGGAGTATATGCAGATATTCAGTTTGTTGTCGCGTCCGTCGGAAGAAGCCCAGAAAAAGTCTTTCCCAACCTTTATGGCATTGATGTCTTTAGGCGCGTAGATGGTGCATCCGAACTGTTTCTTTGCCTGTGCAAGCACTTTGCCGCTGTGCGCACGCTTCAGGTATTCCCGTTCTCTTGCCAGTTCCGCTTCCGTGAATATACTCAGAATGCGCTCCTTGTTGTCATTTACTAATTTCACAAACGAAGCATTGTCCGGCGCATAGATGGTCATGATAATCTGAGGACGTGCATACACGTCGCGCACAATCTTCAGTTCCGGAACCGAATATTTCTTGTTGACCTCAGCTGTGATGATATTGGCATATACCTTAAACGTGTTATTGAAGCTGGCAGGGTTTATGGCGGTCATGCGGAAACTTGGCTCTACCTGAGGCAGTCCCGGAATTTCAGAAGTGACCACATCGGTCAGTGCCGTACCCGGAGGGGTCTTCAACCATTCTTTGTTAGCTACGACCAGCAATTCGTAAGGCGCACTCGCTGTGGTCTTGTTGGAATAAGTGCGTTTGCTCTCTGTGTTTCCGCCATTGCCGCATGAAACAATCATCAGAGCAATGACAGCAAATAATACATTCTTCATATCTTTAATCAGGGGTTTTATGAAAAGATGCCGGATTGTCCATTCGTTTCTGACGAATGAATCTTATCCGGCATTTCGTTTTTATCTTATATGATTTTAGAACAATTTATACACCTCGTATCCTGCGAGAAGGAAACATCCGAGTCCGAAATCGTCGAAATCAGGTTCGTTGTCATAACCGACAGGCTGCGAATCTTTCGGCTCTTTTCCTGTACCTTGCACGTATCCGAGAAAACCGTTACTGTGCAGGCACTCTTTCACCATCGCGTTCCAAGTGTCTGCAATCACCGGAAGATACTCGTTACGAGGAAGTATGCCGTGACGCACACCCCAAGCCATGCCATAGACAAACAGGGCTGTGCCTGTAAGCTCCTTACCTCCAAAGTTAGACTCATCGTGCAGACTGACATTCCAGAAGCGGTCTTCGCGTTGACATTTCAGTAATGCCCGGCTCATTGCCTTGAAATCAGCCTCATAATCCTTGTAATTTGCGGACATGGCTTTTATCCGTTTCCATTTCTTTTCATCGACATATTCCGTATAGCCCTTGCTTTTCTTTCCTATCATCATGGCATCCATCGTGCGCACTAAGGCTGCATATACCCAGCCGTTGCCGCGGCTCCAGTAGCAGTCTTCTCCATTCGGTTCACGATAGGGTGCCACAAAGTCCTTGTCGCGCCACCACAGACCGTCCGCCGGGTTCCAGAGTCCGCCGGCAAGTTCGTTGCGGCTGCAAGCATACATTTTCCATCCTTGCTCCATGTACTTGGCGGCTTCGTCGTCATTGCCTTTCAGGTGTGAGATACGTGCGAGTTTTGCCCATACCGGCAGCCCCATCTGTATGGCGTCAATCCATGTCCAGTCGCCGATTGTGGCATCATTGCTCATCAGATTCTGCATACACTCCACGGTCGGTTGCAGATACAGGTCGTTCCGTCCGCCTTTGTCCGCCTTCTCGTGCAGCATATATATGTCAAGATATGTCTGTGAGCAGCAATAGTCGTCTGCATCGCGTGTGGTAACACCATTTCGCGGAGTCCACTTGTGAGCCGTTCCCCAGTCGCTGATATATTTATAGTAAGCATCAAACTTCTCTTTGCGTTTTCTGTTTTCCGCTTCTTCATTCACGTTTTCTGCTTTTTCTGACAATTGTTTCTCCAGATCCATCAGTGCGGAAAGCCCCTCGAAATATACTCCGCGAGTCCACAAATTGCTCGGGCGCATCTTTTTTACAAAAGTGGGTGCTCCCGCATCCAGGTACTTCGCAATGAAATAGTCGTTGGCTGTTTCCATTGCCGACAATATATTGCTTCGCTCCGGCATATTCTGCGACATGGCAGACAAAGAACCGGTTACGGTGCAAATCAGTGTCAGACACCATCTTAAAAATTCTGTCGTTCTCATAATGATTAGTTTTGTTGTTAATGTTAGGTCTTACATTATAGTTTGAGGGCTGTGTATGCGCACCTATTTTGTGGCGGCAACAAGATAGCTTTCAAGTTCGTTTCCGGCAAGGCGCAATTTAAATTCTCCTCGCTGCGCAATGGATATAGCTCCGGTTTCCTCCGAGACGATGATGGCTATGGCATCGCTCTGCTGTGTAATGCCAAGAGCGGCACGGTGCCTCAATCCCAGTTCTTTAGGGATGTTCAGACTGTGAGAGACCGGCAATATACATCCTGCGGCAGTGATGCGTCCGTGACTGATAATCATGGCTCCGTCGTGGAGAGGACTGTTCTTGAAGAAAATATTCTTAATGAGTTCGGTGTTGATGTTGGCATCAATAAACTCTCCCGACTTGATAATGTCGTTGAGTGACATTCCTCGTTCAAGAATAATCAGTGCACCTACAAGATTCTTGCTCATATAGTCACAAGCCATTACAATCTGCAATATTTCCGGATTCTGATCCTCGTGTTCCTTGCTCTTTTCTTTCTTGAAAAAACGTCTCAGGAGCGACAGCTTGCGCTGTGAGCCGAGAGTGAGAAAGAAACGTCTGATGTCTTCCTGAAAAAGAATGATGAGTGCAAGTACTCCCACGCTGACCAGCTTGTCGAATATGCTGCCCATCAGTTTCATTTCCAGTACTTGCGATACAAGAATCCATGTGACGATGAAAACAAGGATTCCATAGAACACATTCAGCGAACCCGAGTCCTTCATCAGTTTGTATATGTAATAAAGCAGAAAAGCGACACATAATATGTCTATCGCATCCTTTATACCGAAATCAATCATGGTATTCATAATTTATTATGTTTGCACATGCTCTCTAAGATTGGGCTAAAACTCCTTCATTTTCTTCACAATATTCACAACTTCCACACATTCCTTCACATCGTGTACCCGAAGAATACTGGCACCCTTCAGCAGTGCGATGGTATTGAGGGTGGTGGTGCCGTTGAGTGCATCTGCCGGAGTTCCTCCCAAAAGACGATATATCATGCTTTTGCGTGATATGCCAACAAAAACCGGCAGTTCAAATATGCCCAACTTATCAAGCTGCTGCATCAGTTCATAGTTGTGATTCAATGTTTTTGCAAACCCGAATCCAGGGTCGATGATGATGTCTTTCTGCCCCAAATCGCGCAACTGCTGCACACGTTCTGCAAAATAAAGCAATATGTCTTTCATCAAGTCATCATACTGCGGAGACTGCTGCATCGTCTGTGGAGTACCTTTCATGTGCATTAATATATACGGAACCCCCAGTTCTGCCACTGTGCTGAACATGCGGCTGTCCATATTTCCGCCCGAAATGTCATTGATGATGTCTGCACCATATTCTTCCACACACATACGTGCCACATCCGCACGGAAAGTATCGACAGAAACGACTGCCTCGGGATACATCTCGCGCACAATCTTCAGTCCGCGTCTCAGACGGCTCATCTCCTCCTCAGGCGAAATGTCGTCGGCATCGGGACGCGACGAATATGCACCGACGTCTATCATGGATGCTCCCTCATTGAAGATTTCAGCCACCCGCTCTCTTATTTCCGTTTCCGTCTGCTTACGGCTTCCCGAAAAAAACGAATCTGGGGTCACATTGAGTATTCCCATCACTTGCGGTTCTGAAAGGTCGATGAGTTGTCCTTTCACATTGATTGTATATGGTAGCAGTCCTTTCATTCAGTTTTGTTTTTATGCAACTTACACTTGTGGAAGCTGAATGTTTTCATTTATTTGGCAAAGATACGATATAAAAACGAAAAGCGGATGCCGCACTGGAAAAATCCAAGCCGTATGCTTTCCTTTTAGTTCATAAAAACACTAATTTTGCACCGATAAAAAACAGGTCTTATGGAAACAGAAGAATTATATCAGATATTCACTGAGCACCCGGAAATAACGACTGACAGCCGCTGTTGTCCGGAAGGTTCCATCTTCTTCGCTTTGAAAGGCGACACATTCAACGGAAATGAATATGCTCTCAAAGCGCTTGAGCAAGGATGTTCATACGCTGTGATAGATGAACCGGAGTATGCAGATGCCGCCGACAACACTATGTTCAAAGGACGGGTCATATTGGTAGATAATGTGCTTGTCGCCTTGCAGAAGTTGGCAAACTTCCACCGCAGACAGCTTGGAACCACAGTCATTGGCATTACCGGCACCAACGGCAAGACCACCACGAAAGAGCTTGTGGCTGCCGTGCTTTCAAAGAAGTTTAATATTCTCTACACACAAGGGAATTTCAACAACCACATCGGAGTTCCGAAAACACTTCTCCGCCTGACAAAGGAGCATGAGATAGCAGTGGTGGAAATGGGGGCGAGCCATCCCGGAGAGATAAAGACGCTTGTCAATATCGTGGAGCCGGATTATGGCTTGATTACCAATGTCGGCAGAGGACATTTACTTGATTTCGGTTCATTCGAAGGAGTGATAAAGACCAAAGGGGAGCTTTATGACTTTCTCCGTGAGCACGGCGGCAAGGTATTCATAAACAACGACAACGACATTCTTCTCGGCATTGTTTCCTGTCTCGAACTTATAAGATACGGTCAGAAAGACGATGCGGAACTTTACGTGAAAGGTTATCTGCTCAGTTCCGATCCGTTCCTGACGTTTGAATGGGACGGACGCGAAGTGCAGACCCGGCTTATCGGCGCATACAATATAGACAATGCACTTGCCGCCGCCGCCATCGGACGCTATTTCGGTGTGGAGGATGAAGCTATATGCAATGCCATTTCCGAATATACTCCGTCGAACAACCGTTCTCAATTCAGGCAGACTGCTGACAATGCACTTATCATCGACACCTACAATGCCAATCCTACGAGCATGGGGGCGGCTGTCAGCAACTTCCGCAGCATGAAGGCGGACAACAAGATGTGTATCTTGGGCAAGATGGGTGAACTCGGCAAGTACGCATACGAGGAGCATCACAAGCTTGTTTCCGAGCTGCTTTCTTGCGGTTTCACTTCTATATGGCTGGTCGGTGAAGAATTTTCAGAAGTCTTTTCTTCCGAAACCAATGTTCATGAAGATGCGCTCCGGTTGCCGGACAATGTTCGTTTGTTCAGCAATGTAGAGGAGGTGAAGTCTGCCATTGCTGTCGAGAAACCACAAGGCAAAACAATTCTCATCAAAGGTTCAAATAGTACCAAACTGTTTGAGCTGCCTGATTTGTTGTAAATTTTGTTTTAATGTCTGTGAATACGTTCAACTTTAACATGCTAAAATGGCACTTTCTGTCAGTCGGACAGTGAGTGCCATTATGTGCATCAAGTGTGTATATCTGATAAAGGATAATCCCGATATTTCCGATTGAAAAGTGTCTGATTTGAATATAGGGTTTGGCGAATTTGAAGCCCCATAAAAAATTTTTTGACATCGTTTTTTTGAGGGGTGTTCCGTTTTGATAAAATGGCATATATTTAGGCTGTTTTGATTTCATATTTACTGATTTTGCGTATTTATGCTGTCTTTTTGATTTTGTCAAATGTTAAAATTCCAAGCCCTCTGGCACGCG
>JAJPZU010000185.1:4212-15293 GCA_021204165.1 Prevotellaceae bacterium | reverse complement strand
AGGCTCCTCCCCTAAGTTAGGGGAGGTGGCGCGTAGCGACGGAGGAGTCTGTCGAGAACAACCTGCTAAATATACATGAGGAGTCTGTCGAATACGTCTGCTAATATATGCAAGTCATACACGGAGGAGTCTGTGAATGCGTTCAACTTAAACAAAAAGAAATCTTAGGTTGGCACCCACTGTAAGTATTGCATAAATCTCCATTTATGCTTGAAAATGTGGCTATGCGCTGTGTGCAAAAAAAACATAGAAGATGGCAAATATGAAGAAAGTCGATTGTGGAAGTAGTAATTATTTTTGCACCGTGTTTGAGATAAGAGGATTGTGTACATGTTTACTAAAATGTGCGTGTTTCTATCCAATATGCCCGACACACACTTTTGCAAAAAAAAAAAGAAACGATACTAACTAATATCTTATGAAGAGAATAAATACTTTTTTATTTGCTTGCGCTTTTGCCTTCGTACCTGTACAGGCTGAGGATGCACCTTCATTGGCTTCAAAACTGTTTACGCATGGTGAAGTCTGTGTCACGACAGGCCCCTTCAGATATGCTCAGGATTTGGATGCAGCCTATCTGCTTGAACTGAAGCCCGACAAGATGCTCAGCGGGTTCAGAAGCGAGGCGGGGTTGACTCCACGCGATTCTAAATATGGCGGTTGGGAGAGCGACGGTGTAGCAGGTCAGTTTCTCGGACATTATCTCTCTGCTTGTGCCTTGTATTACTCTTATACACACGACAAGCGTTATTACGACCGGATTTCCTACATGATAGACGAACTGGCGGAATGTCAGAAAGCCAATGGCAACGGTTATGTGGCTGCCACACCTGACGGCAAACGTATATTTGCCGAGATAGCTTCGGGCACAGTCTATTCGCAGGGCTTCGACCTCAACGGCGGATGGGTGCCGCTTTATGTGATGCACAAGGTACTTGCCGGATTGATTGACGTGTATGAGAAGATGGGCAATGACAAGGCTCTGGAAGTGGCAAAAGGCTTGGGCTATTTCATGTATGCCACTTTCTCCGGACTTGATGATGAAAAGATGCAGGCTGTGCTTGCCTGTGAGTATGGAGGAATGAACGAGGCATTGGCAAATCTGTACTCAATCACAGACGAGGTGAAGTTTCTGGAACTTGCCAAGCGTTTTGACTTTCATAAGGTGGTGATGAGTCCTTTGGCGGAAAAGGTGGATAAGCTCGAAGGGTTACATGCCAACACACAGGTGCCGAAGATGGTCGGCTGTGCACGTATGTATGAACTGACAGGCAGTGAGAGAGACTCTGTCATTGCGTCATTCTTTTGGGATACTGTTGTGAAGAACCATACGTATGTCAATGGCGGAAACAGCGACGGGGAACATTTCGGTGCTCCGGGTAAGCTCAATGACCGTTTGGGCACTTCAACGTCGGAAACGTGCAACACGTATAACATGCTGAAACTGACAGAGCATCTGTTCTCTTGGACTAATGATGAACGTTACGCTGCCTATTATGAAAAGGCGGTTTATAACCACATTCTCGCGACACAGAATCCCGAGGACGGAATGGGAGTGTATTATACACCGCTGATTCAAGGCGGTGCGAGAGGCTATTTGTCTAAGTTCAATTCGTTTGTGTGCTGTTCGGGCAGCGGTGTGGAGAACCACGTGAAATACTCCTCTTTCATTTATGCAGAGGGAGCGGACGGCAGCCTGTATGTCAATCTGTTCATACCATCTAAACTCGACTGGAAGGATGCGGGGCTTGTGGTGACACAGACCACAGAAATACCCTCCGACAGTTCGGCTGTATTCCGTATTGCGTGTAAGCGTGGCATTAAGCGCACTTTGCGTATTCGTCATCCTCAATGGAGCAACGGCATGGAAATCTATGTCAACGGAAAGAGAGTGGCGGCTTCTTCCGAAGGAGGAAGGTATGTCTCCATGGAGAGAAAGTGGAAAGACGGGGATGTGGTGGAAGCCAAATTCCATTTAGCCTATCGCACGGAATCCATGCCGGACAATCCGAACCGTGTGGGCATATTCTACGGACCTGTATTGCTTGCCGGAACATTGGGACGGGAAGAGCCGAATCTGGAGAAAGACATACCGGTGCTGATTACCGACGGACGTCCTGTGGATGAATGGCTGAAGAAAGTTTCCGACTATCCTCTTCGTTTCCGTACCGAAAATGTAGGCGAACCGTATGATATGGAGCTGCGTCCGTTCTGCCGTCTGCACCATCAGCACTATATGGTCTATTGGGATCTCTTCCGTCGCGAGGACTGGAATCGTGCGCAGGAAGAATATAAGGCGGAATTGAGACACATACAGGAGTTGGAGAAGATAACTGTTGACTACATGGCATTGGGCGAGATGCAGCCCGAGCGTGACCACAAACTTGTCGGGGATGGCATTGGAAACGGTATATTCAATCGGAAAAAGTGGAGAGCCGCATGGACCGGAGGATGGTTTGCTTTCGACATGAAGGTGCTGCCCGATATGCCGATGAGGTTGCTTGTCACCTACTGGGGCGGCGAGACTCCGGAAAAGGAGTTTACCATATCTGTGGATGGAAAGACGCTTGTAGTGCAGAAGATTTACATGAATAATCCGGGCAGGTTCTTTGAAATAGCTTATGATTTGCCGAAGGAGTTTACTGCGGGCAAAGAGAGCGTCAAGATTCGCTTTGACGGAACTCCTACGTGGACGGGAGCAATATATAACGCACGCATTGTAAAGGCAGAGAAATGAATTTGACAATATCTTACAAATGTTTCACATGTAAAAAACTAAAATATGAAGATGAGATATATTTTAACGGTAATGATGGGTTTGCTTTTGGGCATGGGAGTGAAAGCGCAGACAATAGATTTCGAGCACATTCCGTCTCCTCTGTTCCGCGATCCGGTCTATGACGGAGCCGCAGACCCGAGTCTGGTATGGAATGAAGAGACAAAGGAGTGGTGGCTTTTCTACACTCAGCGTCGTGCAAATGTAGATACGGAAGGCACGGCATGGGTCTATGGCTCAGACATAGGCATAGGTATCTCTTCGGATAACGGCAAGACGTGGAGATATTTCGGTATAGCCGAGGGACTGAAGATGGAGCCGGGCCACAATACTTTCTGGGCACCTTGTGTACGCAAGATAGGGAAAGAGTATCACATGTTCGTGGCTTATATCCGTGGAGTACAGTATGACTGGCGCGGAGATGGCATCATTGCCCATTATACAAGCAAGAACCTTTGGAAATGGAAGTTTGAAGGTTTTGTGCCGTTGGAGCAGAATGTGATAGACCCTGCCGTACATGCACTTCCTGACGGCAGTTTCGGCTTATGGTACACTTATAACGGAGACACCAATCTGGCAACGACCAAGAACTTCAAGAAGTGGGAGCTTGCGGGAAAGCCGGCTATAACAGGCATCAACCATGAGGCACCGATTGTCTTCCGGATGGGCGGCTACTATTGGATGGTTACGGACCCGAGAGGAGACTACAGCGGACTGGCGGTATATCGCTCTGATGACGCAAAGGAGTGGATGCGTATGCCGGATTTGATGTTGGGTGGACATGCGGACATTGCGGTGTGTGGCGACAAGGCATACATTGTTTATTTCAGACATTTCGAGAAGAATGGTCATTCGCGCGCTTCCGCTCTGTATATGTCGGAAATAGAAGTGAGCGATGGGAAGCTTGTCGTTTCTAAATATTGAGTTTCCGTTATTGATTAAAAACGAGAAAAAGCGAATAGATTGAAAATTGTTAACAAATAAAATTTATCAGTATGAAGAGAATTTTATCATTATTGTCGTTGATGTATTCTGTATGCATTATGGCGCAGATGGTAACACCTGAACCTTTCAAGTATTACCAGATAGTAAATGCCAATGGTTTGGCGTTTACCCGAGTAGAAGCAGAAGATAACAAACCTTTACAGCAGGTTCCTGATGTGGAGGATGAAAGACAGGCTTTCGAGTTTGTTTCTGTTCAAGGCGAAGAAGGCAAGTATATGATTAAGTCTGCTGTTGACAATACTTGGGTTTGTAAGATTACAGTCGATTGGGACTGGGACTGGTGGAGCATTGTCTTTCAGGAGAAATTGCCGGTGGTGATAACAAAAGCAAAATATGAAATTGAGGCTATAGCAGGAACTGAATATATAGCCATCAAGAATCTTCACTCACAGAAGTACTGGGGTGTTGACGATGGTGGCGAAGGTACCGGTATACATTGCGACAAGGGATTGGACCGGAACTCTTATTGGAAGCTTGTGGAACTTCCGACTCCGTTGTTGAAAGTATATGAGAAGTCGTATGCGCAACTTGATGTCTTGTTTGATAAACTGGAAGGTTTCCGGGCATCCAGTGGAATGTGACAGACTTTAAGATGGGGATGGACGACAAGGTTTCTGCGGCAGGTGGAGACAATAATCATCCGATTTATTTGGAGGCTGCACAAGAAATAAGTCAGTTTATAAATAAGGTGGAAGATGGGTTGGCAAAGTTTGCGGATTTTGTTAATTTGTTTGACGAGTGTACTGCTGTTTTTGAGTCGCAGACTCTTTATCCGGGACTTTCTGATTTGGAAAAGGCTTATGAAAATGCTGACAATGTATGTTCTTCGGAAGAATCGAGCATTGACGAATTGATTTCTGCATATAATTCATTGAAGTCAGCTATCCATGCTTATTATGATAGCCAGATTCCTTTTGCGACGGAAGAGACTCCGGCTGAGTTGACTTACATGATAAAAGCTCCGAACTTCCGTGTTCCATACGCTTTCTCTAAGGATTGTGCATTGAGTTCGGAAGGCTGGGTATCGGTAAATACCGGACTTCCGGGAGAAGGTAACTGTTTCTATCCTGTACACAAGCCGGCAAATGAGGTTGGCAAGGACGTGACATGTTACAACAGCTGGACATGGCAGTTTGACCACATGAATCTGTATCAGGATATAGAGGGATTGGTTGACGGATGGTATAAGGTTGAGTGTGCCGGATGGACAGATGAGACATCTGTTCACAAGCAGCATGCATACGCAGTTTCGCTGTCTGATTCTGTCTTTTCAAATATGGCATCACCGGAAATGGCTAAATGGGAAACATTCCGCACAGCTTCAATTCCTGTGTATGACGGTAAATTGCGCATTGGCTTTGAGTCTGAAAGTGGCGGCGGTGCTGTGGGCTGGTTCCTTGCGACAGACTTCCGTCTGCTTTATTGCGGAGCTTTGAGCGAGGAGACTTTGAAACCGGTGCTTGAGAAATCTTTGGCTGACGGACAGGCTTTGGCTGACACTATGATGTTTGCTGCTGACAAGAAGATACTGGTTGACACAATGTCGCAGTATGAATCCGTGACAGGTGCCGCAGAACTTAAACAGGCGATAATGGTGGTTAAAGATGCGATGGCGGAAGCTTGTAAATCTGTAAATAAGCAGAACGAGTTGATGGCAGGTGTATATAAGGCATTGACTGATTCTGTGGAGACTGATGCTTATACAGGCAAGGTTTATGATATGGCAAGCAATCTCGTGAATTGCATGAAGAAAGAAATCAATTCGGCGAATGCCACTTATACTGAGATGGATAGTCTTGAGAATATATTGAAGACATTCTATGACAGATATTTACCTACATTGCAGACTGCTGAGGAACTTGAGGTGGAAGATGCTTTTGCAAAGAGCGTGCTCGATGATAACATTAGCAGACAGACTAATTCTCTTGTCGCAATGAAGCAGTTGCCGGAAGAAGCATTGATAGACGCTTATGTTGCAGAACTTGAGAAAGCAATGTCGCAGTGTGAAGCTGCCGACATCATTCTTGGCGGCGGCACGGATTTCACAGGATTGATTGTCAATCCGGGTGCTGATACAATTTCTAATACCGTATTGCCAAAGGGGTGGAACGGAACAGTGGTTGGATGTGAACGCTTTGCCGGTAGCGGACAGCAGGTTGACGGAAATGCGGTAGGCACTTATTTTGATGCTTGGAACCCAACGGCAGGTGCTTTACGCTTCAATGTTTACCAGACAATAGAATCTATTCCTAACGGTAGGTACAGAGTCTCTGCTATGACAAGAACGACAAGTGAAGTGGGACTGTATGTTTATGCTTTCGCTGATAACGATTCTTCTACCGTCGCTTTGTCACAGGTTGAGCTTGAAAAGATAAATATCTCAGAGGTGGGCGGTCCATCTACTGCTGACGGAAGCGACTCTATTCTTGTCTGCACAGATTCTTATGGTTCAATATTCGCAGATTTGTATAAGAAAACTGATGGAGGCGAGACTGCAACAGATTCAGAATTGGACACTCTTTTAGTGAACAATGGAACAGGACGCGGTTGGCACTATACTTCTGTAGAAATAGAGGTTAAGGATCATACGCTTACAATGGGATTCACTTGTGATTCTACATTCACGCGGAAGTATGGCGGTGTTGCCTTTGAAGGAACATGGATTTCCGCTGACAATTTCACTCTTACATTGCTTTCTGCCGGTGACAATGACGGTTGGAATCCTGCTACATGCATTTCTTCTGTTGCTGACGAAGATTTCAATGTCAAGTGTGTAAACGGACGCTTGTCTGTTCCGAAAGGAAGTTTGGTATATTCTGTTTCCGGTATGCTTGTTAATCCTGAATCAGTTCTTTCTGAAGGTATATATAGTTAAGTATGGTAATAAGTCGGTAAAGATTGTTGTTGGTAGAAACTGACAGGATTGGTTCGTTACGCTCAGGAATAGAGCGTAACGAACTTTAATTAATTTGTTGACTATTAATTGAACTGTTATGAGAAAAATCTTCGGATATTTGTTTCTGTCTGCTATTCTTTCGTGTGCAACGAATATGAAATGTATGGCACAACGGAAAGATATTCAAGTTGTAGATGGAAGTATTCTAATTGATTCAAAGCAGGATTTGCATGTCAGTGGGGCGGATGCTTTTACAGAGACCGGCACTATTGACATAAAAGATGCTGATGCCGTAGTGTTTTTTTGACAATGTGAAACCTTCACGATTGGTTGAAGAGTATTTGCACAAAGTGTATGTCAACGGGCAGAAAGCAGAGAATGATGTTAATGTACGTGTCGGAATTTATCTTAACGGAGCTTGTGTCTATCCTCATGGAAATAGTGAATACAAACCTTTGACGGTTTATTCGGGCAAGAGTTTTGAAGGTACAACCAGTTCTGATTATTTACCTAATAAGTATTATCGTTCATTGGGTGATATGAACAACAGTATATCATCGTTCAAACTGAAGCGCGGTTATATGGTGACATTTGCCACATCGGCAGACGGAACAGGTTACAGTCGTTGCTTTATCGCGCAAGACTCTGATGTGCAAGTGGAAGAGCTTGACGGATTGTTGAACGACAAGATTTCGTTCATAAGGGTGCTGCCGTGGCAGTGCGTTTCCAAGAAAGGTAATGCCGGATGGAACGAAAATCAGTTTTCCACGCTTAATTGTTCATGGTTCTACGGATGGAACGGAGATAACTATAGCCGTCTCGATCAGGAATATGTTCCCCAGAGACAGAGTATCTGGTGGCCTTCGTATGAAGTATTGGAAAGCCGTGTAGATGTAACTCATTTGTTGGGAAATAATGAACCAGATTATAAAGATGAGAACGGCTGGTGTGTTTCTCCTGAAGAAGTGGCGGACAAATGGTACGAAATGACTCGCACAGGACTGCGTATCGGTTCGCCTGCTATTGCAAACAACCTTGATGGCTGGCTCATTCCGTTTATGAACAGGTGTGAAGAGAACAATTACAGAGTCGATTTTATTGCTGTTCATTGGTATTGGTATGCTTCGGGAAAAGCGTATAGCGATGCCGTGAACAATTATTACAATATGTTCAAACGTCCTATATGGCTGACCGAATTTAACTACGGTGCCAATTGGACTGAAGAACATTGGCCGGATGCAGACAGAACGGGGACAGAAAAGAATTATGCCCATCAGAAAAAAGGGTTGTCTGAAATTGTGGAAGCTTTGGAGGGCAATCCGCATCTTGAAAGATATGCCATTTACAACTGGGTAGAAGATTGCCGCTCCCTTTATTTGGACGATGCTCCGGGTGAAGGACGTGAGAAACTGACACCTGCCGGAATATGGTATGCAGACCATAAGTCGGGCATGTTATATACAGGAGGCGAAGGCTATGTCCCTGCATGGAATCATCGTAAACCTGAAGATTTTGTGGCTGAATATTCTCAGCCTACTAAGAGTGTTTCTTTCAGTTGGATTTCAAAGAACGGAGAACAGACAGACTCTACGTGGTTAGAGCGCAAGACGGAGAAAGACGGTGACTTCAAATGTATAGCAAGTTTTATAAATACAGACGAAGGGCTTCAAACCAAGAAAACTTATTCCGGTGACGATGTTTCTGACGTACAAGGTATAGTTGTTTATCGGGTACACAATTTTGACTCCGACGGTAAGTCGCGTTTCTCTGCCGAAGTGAGCGTCTCGATAGGACGGGCAGAAGGCGATGAGAGCTTTAATTGGGGACGTCTTTATATGATAGACAACGAACCTATGACCATCAGTTTCAGTAATAAGTTTGAGAGTGTTCCTGCTGTGTTCATGGGGTTGCACTCCAACAATAATCCCAAGTTGGGACCGGGAAATCTTGTGTCTTCTGTGACAACTTCTGATTTCACATATTCTTTGTTGCCGTGGAAGTTTGCTCAAGAACAGACTCCGGCAAACCCTGAAGAGGTGGCTTATATGGTTGTCAAAGAAGGTCGATATTCTTTTGGCGATATGGATGTGGAGGTCGGTAATCGCAAAGTAAGAGGTGATACGACAGAAGTAGTATTTGACAACCCCTTCCCGGAAGGTGTTGTCCCTGTTGTCATAGCGGAATTGCGTAAACCTATTTTGAAGTCTGACGCATTGTCTATAAAGATTTGGGATGTGACGGAACGTGGATTCAAGTGCAAATTGCTTTATGAATATGGACACGGCAAGAAGGTGAGTGTCGGGCAGAACATGGTTTATATGGCTGTGACTCCGGGCAGCGAATCTTTGGGAAATGGGAAAATTTTGTCAGCGGGTATAGGTGCTGAGAAACCATATTCGGTTTTCCCTAAGAAGATTGATTTTATCACCGGCTCAGATAACCAACCTGTAAAACTGTATAATCCGATGGTCTTTGCTGCTTTGCAGACATGCAATTTGGATGCTGCCACTCTGCTTCGCAGAACTGCTTTTGTAGAGGAAACTGACGGCGCGACTGTGGGAGTGCGTCTGAAAAGACAACTCGACAGTTCCAATAAGGAAGCTTCCGGTGCCGACAAATTTGCTTCTGCCGATGTGGTTGGGTGGATTACATTGAGCGATGACCTTGAATATGTCGATATAGACAACGTTGAGATTTACGTATCGGAAGAACCTCTGGATATTGAAGTTGTCAACCGAATCATTTATGTGAAAAATGCAGACAGCTACAATGTCTATACTATCGGCGGTGTCGTTGTTTCTCCTGATGCAACCCAAGAGCCGGGTATATATGTTGTGAAGTCTCATTCAGGACAGACTGCCAAAGTATTAGTTAAATAAATTACCCATTAAATCAATTAAAAGATGAAGAACATTGAACTTATTAATCGGTATGCGAAGAGTGCTTTCTCTCGTCTTCTGCATACGTTGACACTGTGTGTCTTGGTTCTTTCGTCGATGTCGGCTTATGCCGATGTCTATCCTTCGCTCTCCATCCGTGGAGAGAACTACGGGCTGTTGCCTCTCGAACAAGGTCAGCAGCCATTCTTCAACCGTACAAACATGTCATTGCGTGAAATCCCGGCGGATTATGCCGGTTGGCAGTTTGTGAAGATTAATGCCAACAGCTCATACATACCGGGACCTCTTCCTGTGTATGAGGTTATGGCAGAGGAAGATGGCTACATCATGGCAATGATGGCAACAGCTTCCACTCCTGATGTTTGCAGCGCATGGGCGGAAGCCAACGGTTGGGAACTCGTTGAAGGTCCGACTGTATCATATGCAGATGGTGAGACTGGTGTCATGACATTCTACCGCAAAGAAATGAAGGCTGGCGAATGGGTGAATATCGTTCAGCCTGAGACATTCAGCGGCGCATTGCTCATCGCCCCTTCAATTTCGGACTATGCGGAGCGCGATGTATATCCTGAACTTATTATCCGTGGCGAGAACTACGAACTGAAGCCTTTTGAAAATGGACAGGTTGTGTTCTCTAACCGTGAAATGACATTCAGCGGTGCACCGGGCGAATTTGCCGGCTGGCAGTTCACAAAGATAAATGCCAACAGCTCATACAGACCGGAACCTAAGGCTTCGTTTGACGTGAAGGCTAAAGAAGACGGTTACATTATGGTAATGGCTGAAATACAAGCTTCACCGGAAGTAAGCAACGCATGGATAGAAGCTAACGGCTGGGAAGTTGTCGAAGGTTATTCAGTGTCTTATACGACAAATCTGGGTACGATGACATTCTTCCGTAAGCCTATAAAGGCCGGTGAATGGGTGAATATCGTTCAGCCTGAGATATTCAGCGGTGCTATGCTCGTTGCTCCTTCAATCAAGGGACCGACTCCTGAAAATTATCCTGCACTTTCCATTCGCGGTGAGAACTACGGTGTCTTGCCTCTTGAACAAGGTCTGCAGCCGTTCTTCAACCGTACAAACCTGTCATTGCGTGAAATCCCGGCGGATTATGTCGGTTGGCAGTTTGTGAAGATTAATGCCAACAGCTCATACATACCGGGACCTCTTCCTGTGTATGAGGTTATGGCTGAGGAAGATGGCTATATCATGGCGATGATGGCAACAGCTTCCACTCCTGATGTTTGCAGCGCATGGGCAGAGGCCAACGGTTGGGAACTTGTGGAGGGGCCTACAGTATCATACGCTGATGGTGAGACTGGTGTCATGACATTCTACCGCAAGGCTGTTACAGCAGGTGAATGGATTAACATCGTTCAGCCTGAGACATTCAGCGGTGCATTGCTCATCGCCCCTTCAATCACAGACGAGGCTGAACGCGATGTGTATCCTGAACTTATTATCCGTGGCGAGAACTACGAACTGAAGCCTTTTGAAAATG
>JAJPZU010000185.1:0-4112 GCA_021204165.1 Prevotellaceae bacterium | reverse complement strand
ATCGTTCAGCCTGAGATATTCAGCGGTGCTATGCTCGTTGCTCCTTCAATCACAGAACCTGTTGTTGAAGTTTATCCGGCACTCTCCATCCGTGGTGAGCACTATGCTGTGACTCCTTTTGAACAGGGTCAACAGCCGTTCTTAAACCGCAGCAATATGCCGTTCAACGAAGTGCCTGAAGCATACGCGGGCTGGCAGTTCGTGAAGATAAACGCAAACAGCTCATACTGGCCCGGACCGCTTCCTGCATACGAGGTTAAGGTGGAGGAAGACGGTTACATCATGTCAATGGTGGCAACAGAAGAAAACCCGGAAGTTTGCAGCGCATGAGCTGAAGCTAACGGATGGGAGGTTTACGACGGTACTGCTGTATCATACGCTGCGGAAAAGGGCGCATTGACAACCTACCGCAAAGCCGTTAAGGCCGGCGAATGGGTGAATATCGTTCAGCCTGAGACATTCAGCGGCGCATTGCTTATCGCTCCTTCAATCGCAGACCTTGCTGTTCCTGATGTTTATCCTGCACTTACTATCCGCGGAACAAACTATTCCGTTTCGCCGTTTGAAAAAGGACAGGTTGTGTTCTTGAACCGTGAAATGGCATTTGGTGAAATTCCGGGTGAATTTGCCGGCTGGCAGTTTACAAAGATAAATGCCAACTCCACATACAGACCGGGTCCATTGGCTTCGATTGAAGTATTTGCTGAGGAAGACGGTTATCTTATGTCAATGGTGGCAACTGAAGAGAAACCGGACGTTTGTAGTGCTTGGGCTGAAGCCAACGGATGGGAAATTGTCGAAGGCTATTCTGTTTCTTACGCAACGCAGATGGGTACTATGACATTCTACCGCAAGCCGATAAAGGCCGGTGAATGGGTCAATGTCGTTCAGCCGGAAACATTCAGCGGTGCTGTGGTTGTCGCTCCTTCTATAAAGGGCGAGGACGATGATGACGAGCAGTTGAAAGCTGTTTCTGTCGATATTTCTTCTTTGGGATGGATGGAAGTGGGAGACCTTGAAGAAGGTTCACCGGCTTTCGCCAACCGTGGCTATGTACTTTGCGGTGTCAAGAAGGCAATCTCCGGACTTAAATTCACTCGTTATAACGGTGGTCAAGCTCCAATTATCAATGTGACTGCCCGCGAAGCCGGTGACATGTATATAGCTGTTTCAGAAACAGAGAACACATTCAAACCGGAAGAAAACGGTTGGGCGGAAGTGCCGAATGCTGGTTTCTATTATAACGATGGCACATCCACCTCGTTCAAGGTCTATACAAAGAGCGTGACAGAAGGCGAATCGATTGAGTTCTCCACTGACAATTGGACTGGTATATTCGTTATTTCTTCTGATATTACCTTTAAGACAGAAATGGATGTATTGCCGCCTCCGGGAGTGGTAATCTATAACTCTAAGGCTGCTACATTGAAGTATGTTGGTTCACCAAGTATCACAGTTCTTGAAGACGGTACTTATCTGGCTTCACACGACATCTTCGGTGGCGTGATTTCATACACCTACATCTATGAATCCAAAGACAAAGGTCAGACATGGACTGAAATCAGCATGATAGATCCGTTGAACTGGTCTAAACTTTTCACTCACAATGGTAAACTCTATCTGATAGGTGTTGCGCCTAAGTGTACGATGGGATATGGTGACATCGTGGTACTCCGTTCTGACGACAATGGTCACACATGGACTAAGCCGGTTGACGACAAAACAGGACTCTTGCGTACAGGCTATTACCATACAGCCCCGACACCTGTCGTATTCCATAACGGACGTATATGGAAGGCTATGGAGGAACAGGGCGAAGCATACTGGGGATGGGGACCGTTCTCGTCTTTCGTACTGTCTGCTGCCGAGGACGCTGATTTGCTCGATGTCGATTCTTGGACATTCACAAACAAACTCGAACACAGAAACGACATTATCGGTTCTACTGCATGGCTCGAAGGTAACGTGGTTGTCGCTCCAGACGGAAGCATAAAGAACATTCTTCGTATGGCTTATGACGGTGACGACAAGGCAGCCCTTGTCAATATCTCCGATGACGGAACTGAAGCTAAGTTCAATCCGTTGAAGAATATCATAGACTTGCCGGGTGCAGGTAAGAAGTTCACGATTCGCTACGACAGCATTTCTGCTAAATACTGGACTTTGAGCAACTACGTGCTTTCTGAAGACCGGGTAAACAACTCTAACCTCGGAGATACACGAAACACTATCGTGCTTGCATGTTCTGAGGATCTCCGTAACTGGACTGTAAAGGACACTCTGCTCCATCATCCGGATGTGGCATACCACGGATTCCAATATCTTGATTGGCAGTTTGAAGGCGATGACATCATTGCTGTGTCTCGTACAGCTTGGGAAGATGAAACAGGAAATGCAAACAGCCAGCACAATGCGAACTATCTGACATTCCACAGATTCCATA
The DNA here is from genome assembly GCA_021204165.1 of Prevotellaceae bacterium. GTDB lineage: Bacteria > Bacteroidota > Bacteroidia > Bacteroidales > Bacteroidaceae > RGIG8745. The sequence goes on along the minus strand of JAJPZU010000185.1, from coordinate 1,669 downwards.
ATTTCAGATATGACAGAGCGAACAGCGAAGTGGGTGTTAAGGTCTATAAATGGCGCGGAAACGCAGAATCGGCATTCGCTTTGACTTTCGACGACGGATTCAAGGCGCATTACGACTACGTTTATCCGATGCTTGAGAAGTACGGTCTGAAGGGTACATTCTATGTCAATACAAGCAATCTTGTGGCAAAGGGACAAACTCCTGTTCAGCGTTATGGATTTGAGGAAGAGTTCCGTGAAATGAGCGATGCAGGACACGAAATCGGTTCTCACTCGCTTACTCACCCTAATCTCACCGCTTTGGACATTGCGACTCTGAGAAGGGAACTTGGACAGGACAAGGCGAACATTGAACGCTTTACCGGCAAACAGTGTCTCACACATGCTTATCCGTATTGTCTCCACAATGAGGCTGTAGATAGAGCCATGACTTCGTATTTCATAGCAGGACGTACCGGAGGAAGTGTTTACAATGATGTTCCGGCTGACAAGAATGGCTGGTATTCAACCAATTCCGAACTCCTTACATGGAAATACCCGCGCTCTCTTGACAACGAAAAAGAAAGTTTCAAGGAGATGAAAAACAAGATTGATAATCTTGACGGACGCTTCGGTGTGGTTTGCATCCATGAGACATTGCCTTTCGACCTTCTTTCAACTTCTGACACTTACGAGGTTGCTACGACAGAGTGGCTTGAGGATATGTGTGCTTATTTGTCAGAGCTGAGAGACAACGGTAAGGTGTGGACTGCTCCTCTTGCCGACCTCGTTAGATATGCTGAAGAAAAACGGAACTTGCGCGTGTCCAAGCACGATATTGCGGAAGACAGCGTAATGTATGAGTTTACTACATGGCTTGATACTACAATCTACAATGTGCCTCTGACGATGGAAATCGCAGCTCCTTCCGGATGGAAGACAATGCGTTGCCAGATTATATCAGATGGAGATGTGATTTCAGAGAAGGTTTTCTCAGTAGCTGACGAAAGCATCATTCTGGATGTAGTTCCTGACAAGGAGACTGTATTGCTGATTGGTGAAGAACCGGATGCAATTGGTTCTGTGGACAGCGGAAGCACACTGAAGGCTGGCTACGATGCGACAAAGAAGGTGGTATATGTGAAGAATGGCGATAGCGATGTTGTTTGCGAAATCTTCAATGTAATGGGAAACGTAGTGAAGTCTGCTAAATGTGCTGCATCTTCAATGTCGGAAATAGATGTGAATGCGATGCCTTCAGGTGTTTATATCGCCCGCATTTCTGCTTTGGACAAGAAGACAGTCAGTTCTTTCAGCTTTGCCATATGTCGTTAATGATGTAATGTAATTATTCTATTTATAGAAATTAGGTGTCCATTGCTATGTTCCTTGCATAGCATGGACACCTTTTTTGTGAATGTATTTGTGGGGTGGGCTTCTCATGGATATTTAACGAGGGTATTGATAGACTTCTCCGTATGCGACTTGCATATATTAGCAGATGTCTTCGACAGACTCCTCATGTATATTTAGTGGGTGTGTTCTCGACAGACTCCTCCGTCGCTACCGCGCCACCTCCCCTAACTTAGGGGAGGAGCCAAGTTACTTTGCTCGCTGTTAGTGCTATACGTCCGCCTCATAGTCTTTTCAAGCTATGGTATATAGGCTCCTCCCCTAAGCATTCTATGTTC
>JAJPZU010000010.1 GCA_021204165.1 Prevotellaceae bacterium | reverse complement strand
CAGCTTGAAAAGACTATGAAAATCCCATTGGCGATAACACCCAATACGGTAACTTGGCTCCTCCCCTAAGTTAGGGGAGGTGGCGCGGTAGCGACGGAGGAGTCTGTCGAATACACCCACAAAGCATCCAACACAACACATGAGGAGCCTGTCGAATATGTCTGCTAATATATGCAAGTCACACATGAGCAGTCTGCCGAATACATCCCACTAAAGCAACTCTACTCGGTGTTAGCCTTTTCTAAAACTTAATTTTTCACTTTTTGCAATCGAGAGACCGAGCAATATTGAAGTTTTTATCGTATCTTTGCCTATTCCCAACAAATCGGGAAAAACCAGAAAAAGGAAAAACAAAGTATGCTTGAAATAAAAGGAGAAATACACGACCGTTATACGCTGGAGTTCAAGATTGGCTATTCATGCAATCCGGAAGAGAACGATGTCAACGATTTCTTCATGGACTCATGGATGTTCATCCCCGATGCGCTCTACATCAACTCAAGCACCTACCCCAAAGAAAGTTTCTACAGAGATGTACGCACACTTGTCAGACTCATCACTCCCGAGTTCACCCTCGAACAGATAGGAGACCCGGAGTGTCTGCCCTTGTCACGTCTGAGCAAATGGTGCGGAAGAATGGCGGAAGAATGCAGAGAGAAAGCCGATTCTACGTCCGAAAGCATTGGGAAGTCCGCAAAGCCCAAGGGCAACGACACCATCTTAAACATTCCCGATTTCTCTTTCAAGGACATAGCTGCCAATCTTTCCGGTCGGAAACAAGAGACTGAGACGGGGCGCAAGCTTACGAAGACTGAAAAGATGTACGAACACCAAATAAAGATGTTTTGCAGCATTGTCCGAAGTGCCATAAGGGACGAGGCGAAAAGAATCGGCAAACGCGCCTCAGCGGAAGAATGCGGCGCACTTGTAGAGGGCTTGGTCGCCAAAGCGGAAAAGATTGTGAATGCTTACAGAGGGATTCTGTCATCTACCGGACTTGCCGCATCGGATTCAGAGCAACGCAGGTGGTTTGATTTGGGCGACGAATATTTATGCCGCATCATCGACACGAACATGTTCAGACTGAGGGAAAAGATAAAGGAACAGAATCCTCCGGAATGCAGCCGCATCATACGTCCTCTGGAAGAATACATCAACAGCTCAATGGAATATGAGCGTGAGCACGGCTATTTGCTTCCCGGCGACTCAAATGATGTCTGCCGAAACCGCAACTTCCTGTATCGTGCGGGACAACTGAAGAAGTATATAGAAAGCGACCTGTACATATTAGTCCATCAGCGCAGCAACACATTCGTCCTGCAACAGATTCTGTTTATGATTGCAGCCGGACTGAGCATGGTATTCGCCACAGTGGTCTCCTTTTCATTCCAAAAGACATTCGGCAACTTCACCATGCCGCTGTTCATAGCCCTTGTGGTGAGCTATATGTTCAAAGACCGTTTCAAGGAACTTCTGCGCTACTGGTTCGCCACCAAGCTCGGGAGCAAACTTTACGACTACAAAATCAAACTCGCCATGGGGGATGAGCCTATCGGATGGAGCAAGATAGGCTGTGACTTTGTCGGAGAAAGCAAGCTGCCCTCGGAAGTACGTCGTCTGCGGGGACGTGTGTCTGCTCTTGAAGCCGGAAACTGCGCTCTGCGCGAAAGCGTACTGATATTCCGCCAGCGGCTCTCCTTGTTCGGCAAAAAGCTCGGCAGACTGAGCCACTATCCGCTTCACGGAGTAAACGAGATACTACGTGTCAACCTGAGAGAGTTTCTCCGCCGCATGGACAGTTCGCATGTGCCGGTCTTTTCGCAGGACGAAAACGGAGAACTGCACACGGTGCAGGCGGAGAAAGTGTATTACATACATTTCATCATGCGCTTCCGCCATAACGGTACAGAGAGTTTCCGCCGTTTCCGTGTGTGCCTGCATCGTCGCGGCGCCACCAACATAGAAGAATGGTGACATCGGACAACAGAAACCGTATGGCGGTTTAGAAGCTGTTTAAGATTATTTTCAAGAGCTTCTAAAACAGCTTTTCAAAAAAAACAGTAACTTTGCAGCAATATAGGTCATACGATGTAATTTATGGACACACAAGAACAATTCAAGCAAGCAATGGGAAAGTGTCGTGAGCTTTTCTCAAAAAAGTTGCACGACTACGGAGCTGCATGGAGAATCATGCGACCGTCTTCCGTTACAGACCAGATATTCATAAAAGCAAACCGCATAAGGAGCATTGAAGTGAAAGGTGTCTCAAAAGTTGGCGAAGGCATATATCCAGAGTTTCAAGCAATTGTAAACTATGGTATTGTAGGACTCATACAGTTGGAGCTTGGGTATGCCGAAAAAGAGGACTTGACAGCCGATGAAGCCCTCGCATATTATGACAAATATGCCAACATGGCTCTTGAACTGATGCTTCGCAAGAATCATGATTACGATGAAGCATGGAGAGTCATGCGCATCAGCTCTTATACGGATCTTATACTCATGAAGATTTACAGAACGAAGCAGATAGAAGGTCTCCACGGACAGACATTGGTGTCGGAGGGTGTGGATGCCAACTATTTCGACATGATAAATTATTCTGTATTCGGGCTTATCAAGATGGACGAGGAGTCTCGGTAGTGTCTCATCTCACATAAACAAAGAAAGAAGGAAAAACGGGTTATGGCAAAAAAGGCGAACACAATACTCTTGCTGGCAAAAATCACAGTGAACATCTGCAGGTTTGTATTGGCTGCCACTTTCATCTTTTCCGGGTTCATCAAAGCCAATGACCCTATGGGGATGGCTTATAAACTGGAGGATTACCTCAGAGCCTTCGGCTTTGCGAATTTTCCGGAGTCGTTCACCATTGTCGCGTCCATAGTTCTGGCATTTGTGGAGTTTATGATGGGAATCTTTCTGCTGTTCGGAATCAGCAGGAAACCGATGTCACGACTGGTCACCACTTTCATGCTGCTGATGACATTGCTGACCGTCTATATATTCATCTTTGACCCGGTTGCCGACTGCGGATGCTTCGGAGACGCAATCATATTGACCAACGGAGAAACGTTGTTGAAGAACATTGTTCTGCTGGCAGCCTCTCTGACAGTGTTGCGATGGTACAGGCATCAGATACGTCTTGTCAGAGAAAACATGGACAGCATAATAACCATGTTTGCCACATTATATATATTGTCATACGGTGTATATTGCATTGTGAAACTTCCTGTTTTTGACTTCCGTCCTTACTACATAGGTGCAGACATAAGAGACGGCAGAGAAATGACAGAAGAAATGCGCCCCCAATACGAGGTGAAGCTTGTTTACGAGCGTGGAGGGAAGACAATGGAAATAGACATTGACGACGAAGAGCCGGACAGTTCATGGGAATATGTAGAAACGAAACGAATATTGCAGAAAGGCGGAAGCAGCCGTTCCATGGCAGACTTCTATATCATGGACACCAATGGAGAAGACATCACAGAAGAGGTTCTGGCAAACGAAGGCTATTCGTTTTTGCTGATAGCTCCGATTCTTCAAAATGCTGACGAAGGTTGCATCGGACTCATTAACGAGGCATACGATTATGCCAAGGACAACGAATACGGCTTTTACTGCATCACAGCTTCTGACACCACAGCACAGGGCTTCTGGACAGACCACACGGGGGCCGAATATCTTTATTACAGTGGCGATGAGCGTACACTGAAAACGATAGTACGTGCCAATCCCGGACTTGTACTTATCAAAGACGGCAAGGTGGTGAGAAAATGGGGAAACTACAATATGCCGGACGAATATGAACTGAACGGCAGTCTGGAGGACATACCGGCGGGACAAGTGGAAACAGTGGAGACCAGACAAAAGATAGTCAGCGTCCTGCTCTGGTTTTTCATCCCCTTGGCATTGTTCATCGTATTCGACCGCATAGCTATGGGATGGAGCTTCTACCGTATGATGAAGCACAAATCAAAGGATTTAAAGCTTGAAAATATCGAGAAGAAATTATACATAAACGAAATAGAAAAGAACATTAACAATAAGTTTAACATTAAAACAAAAGAAAAATGAGAAAGAAAATTGTTGCTGGAAACTGGAAGATGAACAAGAATCTTCAGGAAGGTGTAGTTCTTGCTAAAGAACTCAATGAGGCTCTTGCTGCCGACAAACCAAATTGCGCTGTAATCATCTGCACTCCGTTTATCCATCTTGCACCTGTTTCTGACATCATCGACCACAATGTGATTGGTCTTGGTGCAGAAAACTGTGCAGACAAGGCAAGCGGTGCTTACACAGGCGAAGTAAGTGCAGAGATGGTTAAATCTACCGGTGCTGAATATGTTATCCTCGGTCACTCAGAGCGTCGCGGCTATTATGGCGAGACTTACGACATTCTGAAGGAGAAAGTTCAGCTTGCACTTGCCAACGGACTTAAAGTAATCTTCTGTATCGGTGAGAGCCTCGAGGAGCGTGAAGCAAACAAGCAGAACGAAGTTGTAAAGGCAGAACTTGAAGGCTCTGTATTCAACCTCTCAGCAGAAGACTTTGCTAAGATTGTTATCGCATACGAACCAATCTGGGCTATCGGTACAGGAAAGACTGCCACTTCAGAGCAGGCAGAAGAAATACACGCTTACATTCGTTCTGTAATTGCAGAGAAGTATGGAAATGAGGTGGCAGAAAACACTTCTATCCTTTACGGCGGTTCTTGCAAGGCTTCAAATGCTCCTGAACTCTTTGCAAAAGCTGACATTGACGGTGGTCTTATCGGTGGTGCTTCTTTGAAAGTAGCAGACTTCAAGGGCATTATCGACGCTTGGAAATAAGGAATCGCTTTTTCAGAAGTTTTCTCACAGGAAACACAGAAAAGACGAAACCAAACTTATCTGATATTTTTCAACACGGCAATAAGGTTATTGCCGTGTTGAAAATATACACAGACTCAACATCCGCCAAGAACCTAAAAAATTATGAATCTAAAAACTTACGGACTTAATATCATGTATCGGAAATTTTCTTTTGTCATCATCTGCATCTTTTTCATGTCGATTCAGGCTGTTGCCCAAACCAATTTCATGGAACATCTTGAAAGTAAAGTAAACGGGCAAGGAACTGTCACTGTGCTCCAAGACCAGCGTCTGGCTAACTTGGTCAACGGTAATGAGATATTGAACGGAAATGCAGGACAGCAACCAGTGCAAGAAGGAGAAGAAGATGATCTACCGATAGTGAATAAGGGGACAAAAGTAAAAGTCCGTGGATACAGGATACAAGTTTACTGGGGCGGAAGCCAGCGCACCGACCAAAGTCGGGCGCAACATGCCGGTACGATGGTGACCAATGCGTTCCCGGAACTTCAGGCATACACTTCTTTCGAGTCTCCTCACTGGAGATGCCGTGTCGGCGACTTCACGACCCGACAGGAAGCTGCGGAATATCTACGAAAGCTTTATGATATGAATATGGGGAATGACGCAATGATTGTGCGCAGTGAAATTTTCATATACAAATAGGCTTAAAGGTTTCCACAAAAAAGCAAGACTAATATCATTGCATCAATTCTGAAATAAGAAACACAAGACATAACCAAGTATCATACATTCTTCTTATTAATCAGCGGACTACAGCTTGATAGACCAATCTACCATAGACAGAATAATGGATGCTGCAAACATTGTGGATGTAGTATCTGAATATGTTACGCTTCGCCGTTCCGGCACAAGCTATAAAGGGTTATGCCCTTTCCATGACGACAAGACTCCGTCCTTTTACGTCTCCCCATCTAAAGGTGTGTGCAAATGTTTCAGCTGCGGAAAAGGAGGGAATGCCGTACACTTCATCATGGAACAAGAACAAATGTCCTATTATGAGGCATTAAAGTTTCTTGCCAAAAAGTACGGTATAGAAGTTGAAGAACGCCAATTGACACCGGCACAGCGTCAAAGTCAAAGTGAACGCGAAAGTCTGTTCGCCGTGAATGAATGGGCAAGCAAATATTTTCATGAGACAATGCTGAATACTGCCGATGGCAGAACTGTCGGACTTGCCTACTTCCGTTCACGCGGGTTCAGGGATGACATAATAGATAAATTCCGTCTCGGGTTCAGTCTGTCACAGTATGATGCAATGGCAAAAGAAGCTATAAGAAAAGGATATAAGGACGAGTTTCTTTTAAAAACGGGCTTGTGCTATCGTCGTGACGACGGCTCTTTACGTGACAAATACTGGGGAAGGGTCATATTCCCATGGTTCTCCGTCAGCGGCAAGATTGTGGCTTTCGGCGGACGTGTGCTTGACTCACGCACCAAGGGAGTGAACCAGAAATACATCAACTCTCCCGAATCGGAAATATTCCACAAGAGTAATGAACTCTATGGAATATATCAAGCCAAAAAGTCAATCGTCAAAGAAGACCGTGTATATATGGTGGAAGGATATACGGATGTCATATCCATGCACCAATGCGGAGTGGAAAATGTGGTGGCAAACTCTGGCACCGCACTGAATGAGGCTCAGATACGCCTGTTGCACCGCTTCACATCAAACATCACCCTACTCTATGACGGAGACGGTGCCGGAATACATGCGGCATTACGCGGTACGGACATGCTGTTGTCGGAAGGAATGAATGTAAAGATACTCCTTCTTCCGGACGGTGATGACCCCGACAGCTTTGCAAGGAAGCACACTGCCGATGAATACAGGAAATACATTGAATCCAATCAGACGGACTTCATTATATTCAAAACCAACCTTCTGCTTGGGGATGCAGGGCGGGACCCATTGAAACGCGCCCAACTCATAAAGGATATTGTTCGCAGCATTTCGGTAATTCCGGAAGAAATTATTCGTTCAACTTACATACATGAATGTAGTGAGATTCTCGGAATAGACGAACTCATGTTGGTAAGAGAGACTGAGAAGAACCGCGCCCAAGAAAAAGAGCGTATCTGGAAAGAAAAAGAACGTGAGCGCAACCGGTTACAAAACAAAGCTTCCGTTCTGCCGCAAACACAGACTACACCAGTAACTTCTTCGGAAAATGCAGAAAATACATCTGTCTCCCCAAAGAAAGAAAACACTATTGGTGATATAACAGCCTCTACATCAGGAGAAGTTCCTCCGGCAAACAATTTACCAGAGGAAGAAAGTAACCAAACTTCTGCTGACAATGAACAAATATTTGTTCAGGAAAAAGCTAATACAGAACTGGTCAGCCGCCAACATCGTGAAGAGAAACGATTCATGGGGCTTGAACGGATGATAATGTCCCTTGTAGTAAAGTACGGAGAACAGACCATAGACAGCGAAGATGAAAACGGTGTTCACATCCAAGTAACTATCGCAGATTATGTAAATTCGGAGCTACAGAAAGATGAGCTGAAGTTTCGTTCACCCATATATTCTTCCATGCTCACAGATGCTGTGGAAGGTGTGAGAAATCCCGATTTTATAGCAAGTCGATATTTTCTTAACAACCAGAACATGGATATAAGTACAGAAGCGGTAGAACTTCTGAGCGAACCGTACCAGTTAAGCAAAGGACAAACTATGCCAACAGAACAAGAGCTACTGTCCGACTACATAGTACATCTGATGCTTGACTACAAATTTACCGTAATCGAAGATGAACTCCGTATAATATCAGAGCAACTTTCTGATTCCGCAGTATATGCAGACCATGAAAGATGTAAAGACATCATGCAAAAGTATATTGTTCTAAGCGACATACAACGGAAACTCGCCAAACGTCTTGGAGACCGTATTGTAATGAAATAGTCATACCCACATCACGAGATACCTTGTGACAGAATTTACATGACGGTTTATCCATAAGCAAATAAAAAACATTCACTTTTCTACATTTACCATGAACATATCAAGACTTTATTTTGTCTTTAAATCAATGAAAAGTTGTATGTTTGCAACACAAACATTATTAATTGACATTTTGATCTATTTCTGCATATTTTATGGATAAAGAAAAAGAAAAAGAGGAAGTAAAAAATGTCCTTGTTAAAAATGTAAAGAAAAACAAGATTGCTAAGGTTGCTGTCTGGGTCGCACTTAGTCCTATTTTGCTATTCGTATTTTTATCAATCCTTATATATATTCCTTCTGTACAACAGTTTGCCGTCAACCATATAGCACAACATCTGTCTCGTGAAACCGGCATGGATGTAAAAGTCGGCTATATCAGACTGAAATTTCCTTTAGACCTTTCAATGGAACACACAACCGCCATACAAGGGGAAGACACCGTTTTCAGTGCGGCAAGACTGGATGTCAGTATCAAAATGATTCCGTTGTTCCGAAAGCAAGTTGAAGTTGACGGTATTCTCATGCAGAATATGAAAATCAACACCAAGAATCTGATAGAAGCCTGCCGCGTCAAAGGAACTGTCGGTGAGTTCAGTCTTAATGCACACAATATTGATTTAGCCAAAGGTATCGCCGTTGTCAATAAGACCACGCTGAAAAACACCACAATTGACATATCTTTGGCTGATTCTGTAAAAGAAGACACAACCGCATCCCAGCCAGTTCTATGGAAAATCCAACTCTGCGATTTCCATCTCCACAACGTAAATATAGGTCTGAATCTTGCACCGGCTACAGACAGCGTGTCCATTGGAAGCAATATAGGAAACGCTCAAATAAAAGCTTTCATTGATCTTGAAAAAGAAATATATAGAATAGAGAAGTTCAAGATAAACAAGTCTTCCGTAAGGTACGACATAGGAGCTAATCCTTACTCCGACACGGACAGTCTGAATCATCTGGCAACAGGATTTGACCCTAAGCATATCCTGCTGTCCGATCTGAGCATGTCGGTTGACTCAACGGAATATCTCGGTACCGGAGATTTGAAAGCCAATCTCTTGCAACTGACCGGCAAAGAGCGATGCGGACTGAAGTTCAAAAAGACAAAGGGATATGTAGAAATGAAGAAAAACACACTGCTCATCCCGGCATTTTCGCTTGAAACAGACGACTCACAAATAAGTTTACAGATGGAGATGGATATGAACACATTTGACGAAAGAAGTCCCGGACAAATGGATATTCATGCCTCAGCATCTATTGGCAAGCAAGACCTCATGCTCTTCATGCCCGACATGACCACCAACTTTATTCGCTATTGGCCTGTAAAACCTGTCTCTGTCGTTGTAGCGGCAAAAGGCAACATGCAGAAAATGAATGTAAATAAAGCGGAAGCCAAACTTGACGGATTTTTCCATTTCAAGTCATACGCAGAATTGACAAACATCACAGACTCGTTGCGCATGGGCGGAACGGTCAATACGGACACAAAGATTTACAACAGCAGCTTCATAAAAAGCTTCATCCCTTCCGACGCAGCCAAATCTTTTACCCTGCCCCCTTACATGGCATTGGCGGCTGATGCAAAAATGAACAACGGATATGCCACACTTGACGCAGACTTAACCACATCATACGGTTCTGTAATTCTGACAGCCGATTACAACACAAGAAAAGAAGACTACCAATTAGGAATTGACATTGAGAATCTTCTGGTAAGCAGCCTGTTGCAGATGGAACAGAACTTCAACATAGACGGTTCGATAACGGCAAAAGGGCACGGACTGGACATTTACTCTCCCAAGACACAAGCAAATGCCATCATGACATTGAACAAAGCGCAACTGGGGAATGTAGATTTGAGCGGAAGCCATGCCGATGCAAGAATCTCCGGCAACAAAATTTCATTTGACTGCATTTGCGACAACAAAATGATAAATACAGCATTCAAATTAGAAGGTCATCTGTATTCCAACAAAGTGGATGGAATACTGGATATAGACCTTCCGTATGCCGATTTATACGCTTTAGGTTTCAGCAAAGAACGTTTTGAGGTGACGACAAAGGGAAATGTATCATTCACGTCCAACCTCTCGAACAAGTTCATGGTCGATTCCCACATCGACGGACTTGACATGATAATAGGAAAAGACAGCGTCAGAACGGAACATTTTGATCTCTTTGCGGAAACCACCTCCGACTCTACTTCCGCTGTTCTCCGTACAGGAGACTGGAGTTTTGACTTCCATTCGCCATACAACTTATATTCGCTGATAGCAAAAGGAGAAAAGTTCACAAATATAGTAAAGAAGCAAATTGAAAAGAAAGAGCTTGACCTTGAACGTTTAAAGAGATACATGCCTGTCACCCATCTTGAAACATCTGTAGGAAGAAACAATCCTCTGACAAAGATTCTGGCAACAAGCGGCATTTCATTCAAAGAAATAAAAGCCAACATAACCACCTCGCCCGAATCGGGACTGCTTGGCGATGCTCACATGTATGGATTTACGAATGACACGATAAAGGTAGATACCGTATATTTTAACATATCACAGGATAGTACCAGCATACTATTTGACTCCGGTCTAATCTGTAAAGACCAGAAACTATGCCCGGGATTCAGGACATATATTGACGGACACATAAACTTAGACGATGCTGATGTACACCTTACTTATTTCAATAGGAAAGGAAACAAAGGCATGGATATAGGTGTTGCTGCCAACTTCACAGACAGTCTGCTACATTTAAGCCTTTATCCGGACGAACCTACAATAGCGTTCAGCAGATTCACTATCAACAAAGACAACTATATAAACCTGAACAAAAACGGGAAACTATCGGCAAATGTCAGACTGGCATCACTGGCGGACAGCTGCCGCATACACCTCACGGCATCGGCTGAAGAAGAGCAAAAAGCCACAGCCATCGTTGAGAATCTTAAAATAGACGAACTGTTGACGGTCTTTCCTTTCTTGCCAAAGATGGGAGGAATGCTGAACATTGACGCCACTTACCGGACAACAGAAGAGAACTATTTAGTCAACGGCTATCTGTCTGTCGATAAATATTCTTTTGAGAACATGCCTATAGGAGACATTAAAGCTGATTTCGACTATGCCCCCCAAGGAACTACCGCACATGTCATCACAGCCAAACTCAGCCACAACAAGCAAGAAGTCATCACGGTTGACGGAACATACGACAGCCAAGACAACGGTTCACTCGACGGAACTCTTGTCTTCGATGACCTTCCGCTGTCAATAGCTTCTCCGTTTGTGGCAGAGCAGACTCTATCTCTCGACGGACATCTCTCCGGACAGATACATGCCGTGGGACCTATGGACAAACTTGCTTTCGACGGACAGCTTAATCCGGAAGGAATGACAGTGCAGTCCGATGTATATGCCGTAAAACTCAAATTTGCGGACACTCCTATACTGATAGCCGACAGCCGCCTGACATTTGACAAATATGAGGTCTATGCCGCCGGAAAGACTCCGCTGACACTGAACGGTTATGTTGATTTTGCAAACATGCAACAGATTCGTCTCAGTTTAGGACTCTACGGACGCAACTTCCAGCTTGTCGATGCGCAACGCACACGCAAAGCACTGCTTTTCGGAAAAGTGTATGGAGACTTCTTCGCCAGAGTTACCGGCACTACGGACGATTTGTCTGTCCGCGGAATGGTGAACATCTTGGGCAATACCGACATGACATATATCATGGCCGACACACCTCTGTCTATAGACAACCGTCTCGACGACATCGTTACCTTCGTTGACTTTACACTTCCTCCGGAAGAAGCCAAGGACATACCGCAAAAGACTTTCATGGGAATCGACATGCAAGTACAGCTTGCCGTAGAGGACGGTGCACAGTTCCATTGCGAATTTAGTGCCGACCGCCAAAGCTATGTCAACATACAGGGCGGAGGGTCACTCAGCATGAACTACACCCCGGAAGGAGTTCTCACACTGCAAGGAAGATACACCGTAAACGAAGGGGAAATGAAATACTCACTTCCTATAATCCCGCTTAAAACATTCACCATAAGGAAAGGGAGCTACATAGAATTTACAGGAAACCCGATGAATCCGGTTCTGAATTTCGAAGCATTTGAACAGACAAAGGCTTCTGTTAATGAAACGGACGGAAGCAGCCGCACTGTAACCTTCGATGTAGGACTAAAAGTGGCAAACACACTTGAGAACATGGAGCTTGACTTCATAATTGACGCGCCCGAAGACATCAGAATACAGAACGAACTGGCAGGCATGTCGAAGGAAGAGAAGAACAAGCTTGCCATTGCCATGCTCGCAACAGGAATGTATCTGTCCGGCAACAATTCTTCAGGATTCAATGCCAGCAATGCCCTTAACAACTTCTTGCAGGGCGAGATAAACAACATCGCCGGCAAGGCTCTCAGTACAGCTGTTGATGTAAATGTGGGCATGGAGCAGAACACGAACTATGACGGAAGCACCCGTACTGACTATTCTTTCAGATTCTCAAAAAGATTCTTCAGCAACAGACTCAACGTGGTTATCGGAGGAAAAGTCAGCGATGACAACAGTGCCGTAGAGCATGAATCAGGTGCATACATCGACGACGTGTCACTCGAATGGCGGCTTGACAAAGGCGGTACACGATATATAAGACTATTCCATGAGAAAAACTACGACAACCTGCTCGAAGGAGAACTTATCGAGAACGGTGTCGGAGTTGTGCTCCGCAAGAAGATGGACAAGCTGTCCGAGTTGTTCATATTCAGAAACAACAAGAAGCGTCGCGAAGAAGAAAACCGCCTAAGACAGACCGGCGGGAATCAGCCTGCAAAGGAAAATGCGGGAACGAACAATGCTCCCAACCGTGAGGCAAAAAGAAGTGACGACACGGAAACAAAAAAGTAAAAAGGTCTAAACATCCAACTGTATATGAAACGAAACTGCACCATATTATTATCCCAGCTCATAGCCGGCATCCTGATATTGACAGCCTGCTCCACCACAAGCAACCTGCCGGAAGACGAAATTCTCTATACCGGAATAAAGTCTGTCACAATAAACGGCAAACAGAACACCGCCGCCGAAAATACAGCACTGACGGAGGTGGAAGCGGCAATAGCATACGCGCCCAACAACTCCTTCATGGGAAGTTCATCACTGCGCACCCCACTCCCTATCGGACTATGGATTTACAACGGACTGGTAAACAAACAAAACTCGGGCTTCAACAGCTGGATTCTCAACACATTCGGCAGCACCCCGAAAACCATAAGTGCGGTGAACCCTACCACACGTTCCCAAATTACAACCTATCTGTTACAGAACTACGGATATTTCCAAGGAAATGTGGACTATACTCTCATCGACCAGAAGAATCCGAAAAAGCAAAAAATATCATACGAGATAAATCTGGGAACAGCCTATATGTTCGACTCCATCCGCTATTCGTTTCCTGAAATCGAAGACAGCATCATCCGTGCCACAGACCATGCACGGCACATTAAGCAGGGCGAACAGTTCAGCGTGGTCAATCTGCAACTGGAAAAGTCAAGACTTACAAAAGAATTTCGTAACCACGGATTCTACTACTACCGTCCCGACTATATCACCTACTTTGCCGACTCCATGCAGATTCCCCACCGGGTCAAGATGCTGGTGGTGCCGGACAAGGCGATGCCCGAGCGCGCAAAACGGCAATGGAAAATAGGCAATATAAGCACCTATATACGCAACAGCAGCAACATGCGCAACCAATACACCGATTCCCTCAATCTGAAAGGACTCAAAATTGCATATTCCGGAAAAAAGATTCCGGTCAAGCCCCGCGTAATGTTCCGCACATTCCGATTCTGGAAGAACCAGATGTTCAACCAAGACAAACTGGACATGACCATCACCAACCTCAACAACATGCAGGTGTTCTCGCAAGTACAGTTCGCATTCACTCCGAGAGACACCACCGACACATGCGACATTCTCGATGTGCGTCTCAATGCCACAATGGACAAACTGATTGATGCAGAGGTTGATTTCAATATCACACAGAAAAGCAACTCACAGATAGGTCCGAATCTGGGTCTCACATTCTCCAAAAGAAACGCGTTCAGACACGGAGAAACTCTCTCATTCAAGCTGAAAGGCTCATACGAATGGCAGACGAACAAATCAGTAACAGGTCAAAGCTCAAAAATCGACTCATACGAAACAGGATTGGAAGCCTCACTGACTTATCCGTGGACTGCCTTTCCCGGACTTGCCACAAAGATTTTCCGCTATCCTACCTCGTCTTCATTCAAGCTGTCAGTTGACCATCTGAACCGTGCCGGCTATTACCGCCTGCTTTCTTTCGGTGCCGAAGCCGCATACAAGTTCCAGACGTCGGACGCTGTAAGCCACACATTCATCCCGATTACACTGACATACAACAAACTGATGGAGACGACAGCTAAGTTCGACTCCATCACCGCTTCAAATCAGGCTCTCTACATAAGTCTGAAAAACCAGTTCATACCCGCCATGCAGTATATGCTGACTTATGACAACAGCAGAAACTCCAAACAATCCCGGACAACATGGTTCGAGTTCACAGCCAAAGAATCCGGTAACATCATAAGCGGAATCATGAGTGCGTCAGGACAAAAATTCGACAAGGAGAACAAGAAACTCTTCGGAAGCCCGTACTCACAGTTCATCAAATTGACTCTGGACCTACGCAACAAGTTCAAAATCACAGAAAAAAGCCTGATAGCAACCCGACTCTATACCGGTGCGATATTCACATACGGCAATTCATCTGTGGCACCATATAGCGAACTGTTCTACGTGGGCGGTGCAAACAGCATACGTGCGTTCAGCGTGCGTTCCATCGGTCCCGGATGCTACTACGACTACTCCGGACGCGGAACCTATCTCGACCAGGCCGGCGATTTCAAGATAGAGGCAAATATCGAGTATCGTTTCAACATCACAGGCAACTTATACGGCGCCACATTCATAGATGCCGGCAACGTATGGCTGCTGAAAGACGACCATTCACATCCTAACGGGAAACTCGGAGACGGAGGCTTCTTCAAGTCTGTGGCTTTAGGCACCGGACTCGGTCTGCGCTACGACTTGGAATTTTTGGTTCTGCGTCTTGATTTGGGAATAGGAATACACGCTCCGTATGACACCGGAAAATCCGGATATTACAATATACCGAAGTTCAAGGACAGCCTCGGACTTCATTTTGCAGTGGGCTATCCTTTCTGACAAAACACTTACGACTTCTCAGAAGCTGTTTTAGAATGATTATGAATTGCTGAATTCAAATAGATAATACAACAAATTCCTCGTATATATTTAGCAGGGTGTTTTCGACAGACTCCTCATACGTGACTGGTATATATTGGCAGACGTGTTCGACAGACTCCTCCGTCGCTACCGCGACACCTCCCCTAACTTAGGGGAGGAGCCTATATACCATAGCTTGAAAAGACTATGAAGCGGATGGATAGCACTGACAACCAATACGCTAATTTAGTGGGTGTGTTCACAGACTCCTCCGTCGCTACCGCGACACCTCCCCTAACTTAGGGGAGGAGCCGATATACCTCACGCTGAAAAGACTATGAAAAGCCCATTGGCGATAACACCCAATACGGTAACTTGGCTCCTCCCCTAAGCATTCTAT
>JAJPZU010000050.1 GCA_021204165.1 Prevotellaceae bacterium | reverse complement strand
TGGGCTTTTCATAGTCTTTTCAAGCTGTGGTATATAGGCTCCTCCCCTAAGTTAGGGGAGGTGGCGCGTAGCGACGGAGGAGTCTGTCGAAAACATCCAGCAAAATACACATGAGGAGTCTGTCGAGAACGTCTTGCAAAATACATATTAGGAATCTGTCGAGAACATCCTGCTAAATACACATTAGGAGTCTGTAAAAGCATTCACTAAAAATTGGGGGGGGACATTATAAAAATGAAAAAAAGCGAGTCCGAGGACAAGGACTGCGCCTTGTTTTCTCGAACTCGCAATTGAAAAGAGGTTGTTTACGATATATTATGAATTATTTCACCACAACTTTATATGATTTGCCGTCTGCACGTACCACATAGATGCCGGCAGGAACAGTCTTGGCAGATACTGGCATACCGTTTATATGGTAGATTCGGACATCATTGGCTCCGTTCGCGATGATTTGTCCGCCAACCACTGCAATGTCTATCTTGCTTTCGCTGATATTCTCGACAGGAGTAGTATATTCAAAGTCGGAATTGTCGCCTGCTACGAGATAATAAAGAGCAAACTTGTCAACAGAGAACCACTGTCCGGTAAACGGTTCACCTAAAGTGACTTCTGAGTCTGTAGATACACCGATGGTGAGTTCGTGGTTTGTCACCTCAATGTCGTTGATATAGCTCCATCCCCATCCTTTGCTTGCATACGGAATGTCGAGGGTTGTCTCGTCTATTTCATCTTCCGGAACACCGGCTTCGATGGCATCTTGGTAAGCCTTGTCGTAAGCTTCCTGATAAATACCTCCACCGACATTGCCGTTGTTGACAATAGCTGTCTTGAGGAGTTTGTCTCCTGAAAGTGCGAATACATAAGCGTTCTCTCCATTTGCGCGTGTAGCCACCTTCATGCGGTAGGTTCCGTTAGGCAGATTGTAAACAGTCTGTTTAGCTGTGTATTTGAGAGTACCTGCCTGAGAGTTGTAGGAGTCGATATATCTGTCGGAAGAATTCTTTGTAAATGATTCTCCGGCATTGGTATATGTGTTGCCGTTGCCTTTGTTTACTTCCCATGAGGTGAGATAGTTGTTTCCGCTGTCTGAAGCGTCAGCGTTTTTGATAAGGAAGCTCATCTCTGTGTTTTCGCCGGCCGGCTGTGTAAGCAAGGCATCGTTTGTTGCTACTTCGAGTTTCTGAGTAAGTACATGAATTTCGCCCACAGAAAGTGCTGCTTGAAGTGCGTTCCAGTTATCCGATACCACTGTGTTCAGCTTGGCAACTGCCTCCGGGTTCAATGATGTGAGAGCCAATGCTTCTATGGTACGCTCCATATAGAGAGTGGTGTATGACCGACCCGCATTGATGAGAGCTTTCAGTTCCGGAATCGCTTTGTAAGTGGCGGTGTCGGCTGCAACCGTATTGTCCACACGTGTAAGGAGGTTGTTTATCATCTCTTTGGCTTTTTCGTCTGTAAGTGATGATGCGTATTCAGTGGCAGAGGCATAGCTACCTTCTACGAAGTCGCTGTATTGTTTTGCTGCCTTTTGTGCCTCCTCAATGGCTGCATTGAGTGTGTTGAGTGCATTTTGAGCTTCTTCCTGTTCGGAATTTTCATTGATAGCTTTTGCCTGAGCTATGGCATCTGCCAGTGCAGCCTTGTCTCCGTTGAGTGTCAGTGTGATTTCTTCTGCCACGGTCAAACGGTTCTGTATGTCTTTTACAATAGCGGAAGTTCCAAGCTCGCCCAAATAGAGCAGCTTGAAGTCTGTTACAAGGAACCATCCGTTGCTGCCTCCCTTATCTTCTTTCTTTGAGATAAAGCCGATTTTGAGATAACCGTCGCTTACGTTGATTTCCGGAGTGGTGAACTTCTCCCATTCCATGCTCTGCATGGCTTCGGAAGCATAGTTGGACTCTACTGTGATTCCGCTGTTAGAAGTGGCATACGCATGTTGAGCAACCACTTCTTCGCCAGTCCATCCTTCACAAGTCAGAACATATCTGCCCTCCGGAAGCCCGGTAAGCTCCTGATTGACTGACATGGTAGAGAACTGCCATGACCACATGTTGAAGCATGAAGTGTTTCTTCCCACTTCGTCCTCAGGCTTGTTCTTTGCTCCTATATCCGTTCCACTGTCTGGCAGGTCTGCTGATTGGGTTGTCCATCCGCCGGAAGTGAGCGTACAATTCTCTGTGTATTCAAGTTCTTCGCGGAATGAAGGATGCTTTATGAAGTAGGACAGGTCGGCCGGATTTTCCGGTGTTGCCGAAGGGAGCTGACTCAGATAGTAGGTCTTTATTGCCTCCTCCATTGCTTCCGAACCGTCAAGAGCTTGCTGGTATGTAATATCTCCTGACGACAATAAATTAGAATAAGTGTCGTATTCTGTATTCAGGGCATCGATTCCCGGGAAGTTCGTTGCTTGTATAAGTTCTGCGATGTGCAGGAGTGTCTTGTTCATGGTGTCCAGTGAACTTTTCACAGTTTTCATGTTTCTCAAGAACTCTTGCAGGATAATGGTGCCTTTTTCAAAATTCTCATCATCTCCTGTTTCATAGATGCTGGATACATTCATCAGCGAGTCGGAGATGAAATCATAAATGGTTGTGTAGCCCGCCGTCATGAAATTCTCAGAAGCATACTCCAAAGCACTGTCGTATGCACCCTGATAAATAGTCTGTGCATCTGATGCAAGAGCCACAAACTTCCATTTTCCATAATTGGAAATGCTTTTGTCGCACCATATCTTTGAACCTTCATTGGTGTCGTCAAGACCGAGATATTTAGAACTGCTCTTAATCTTTAGTCCTGCATACTCGCCGTCTATATCCTCTATCGTATATTGTGCGTGGTCGAGACTTGTTTCAAGTTCTTCTTCGGTATAGAAATAGCAATCCCATGTGTTCCAACTGGAAGTGACTACACCGAGATATTTTCCGGCACTGACATTCTTCAACTGTACAAGCCCTTCGTCTGAAGGAACCACATACCATTGCTGACCGTTGTCATCGGGATTGGATGTCGCCAGTTTGCAATACTGTCCGTCATAGCTCATCACCAGTCCTGATTCGTTCTGAATCTGGTAAATTACTGTCGGACTTAATTCTTGGGCTACTGTCTTGACCGAGAACAATAGGCAGAGCACCAATGTCAACGAAAATGTAATTTTTCTCATAACCTTTATTTTTTAGTTAATTTAATTTGGTGCTCCAAATTTATATACAATAGGAAACTACCGGGTGGAAAAAATGAGTGATAAAAGTAGAAAAATACGTATTTGAGAGAGGAAATACTAAAAATGAATGAATTTTTGAGTGTGAGTACTTCTTTTTTCTGCCATGAATCTGTCGGGATTAGTTTATTTGTCAATTTAGTCCTATTCTATCCCCCAAATAGTGCTATTGGTAGAAACATAAAAAACTCTATCTTTGGAAACAGAAAAAAGGCAGGTAAGTCGGGCTGATTAGCATGACATGATTCTGATGGTATTATGCCAAACTCCTGTGGCCTACTTGTTCATAATTTATAAATAATAATTACAACCTGATTGATATGAGATACACAGAACTGGGCAACACGGGAATGGAGATTTCCCATATCTGTTTCGGCGCATCGTCGCTGGGCAGTGTATTCCGCGAGACAAAGGAAAATGAGAGTATTGAGGCTGTGGAGGCTGCTATAGAGGGAGGAATCAACTTCATAGATGTCAGTCCGTACTATGGGCATTATAAGGCTGAGACCGTGTTAGGCAGGGCACTGAAGCGCATTCCCCGCGACAAGTATTTTCTTAGTACCAAGGTGGGACGCTATGGGAAAGACGGAGTGAACACTTGGGATTATTCCGGCAAGAGGGCTACGGAAAGTGTGGTGGAGAGCATGGAGCGTCTCGGGGTGGACTACATCGACCTTATCAATGTGCATGACATTGAGTTTCAGGCTTCACTTCCCGGCGGACTGCAAAAGGTGGTGGACGAGACGCTTCCTGCACTTGTCGAACTGAAGAAGAAAGGCATGGTGGGACATGTCGGCATAACCGACCTTCAGCTGGAAAACTTGAAGTGGGTCATAGACCATTGTGAAGAAGGCACGGTGGAGAGCGTGCTAAACTTCTGCCATTTCTGTCTGAATGATGACAAGCTGGTGGACTTCCTCGACTATTTTGAGAGTAAGCATATCGGTGTAATCAATGCTTCTCCGCTCAGTATGGGGCTGCTCTCCGAGCGGGGTGTGCCGAGTTGGCATCCTGCTCCGCAACCATTGGTGGAAGCCTGTGCAGAGGCTGCCAAGCTCTGCAAGGAGCACAACTATCCGATAGAGAAGTTGGCTGTACAGTATTCGGTGAGCAATCCGCGCATTGCCGGCACACTGTTCTCGTCTGCCAATCCTGCGAATGTGAGACGCAACATTGAGTGGGCAAATGAAGAGCCTGACCGGCTGTTGATAGAGAAAGTAAAGGAAGTGATTGGTGAGCAGCAGAGAGTCAGCTGGGCGAACTCGTAGCTTATATTAATAAGGATAATGCTATGACAATCATTGATGCACACTCACACCTGTGGCTGAAACAGGACACATGGGTGGACGGTAAGCGTATTCTTTCGCTCAGGAACGGCAGAAGCATCTTCATGGACGAGGAAGTGCAGATGATGCCTCCGTTCATGACTGAGGGAGAGAACACTGCCGAGATATTCCTGTCGAACATGGACTATGCCCAAGTGGGCGGAGCCGTTGTGGTGCAGGAAATCATCGACGGAAATCAGAATGACTATCTTCTTCAGGTGCAGCGACGCTATCCCGACCGTTTCTTCTGTATGGGTGCTCCGCATTTCACTGCCGAATGTGCTGTGCCCCATGCCGAGCAGGATGCCATAGACATAGACTCTATGGGGCTGCGGGGCATAGCTCTGCCGGGACACCGGCTGAGAGTGTCGCTCCATACGCTGATGGGCATGTTCCGATATATGGAAAAGCGAGGCATGATACTGTCCGTTTGTCTGGCTGACGATGAACACCAGATAGGCGAGATGCGTGAAGTGATTCAGGAATGTCCCGGACTGAAAGTGGCTGTCGGGCATTTCGGAATGGTCACCACCCCTTCATTTGAGAGTCAGGTGATGCTGGCACGAGAAGGTAAGAATGTGATGATAGAATCGGGAGGTATCACATGGCTCTTCAATAGCGAGTTCTATCCCTTCCCTACTGCCATTAAGAGCATCCGCCGTGCTGCCGACCTTGTAGGCATGGAGCGTCTGATGTGGGGCAGTGACTATCCGCGTACCATTACGGCTATCACCTACAAGATGTCATACGACTTCGTGCTCAAATCTCATGAACTGACAGCGGAGGAAAAGAGTAAGTTTCTTGGGCAGAACGCAGAACGGTTCTATGGGTTCGGTGCTCTACCGGTATTGCCGTATATCAAGAATATGTCGGAATAATTGGATTTTATATTGTTGTTGACAGACTTCTCCGTCGGAATCTGTCGAATACATTCGCAAAAACTATACAAATTTTTAACAACAAGGGACAGACACACCCGTAACAAATATTTACTAATCAATGAAAAAGAATACCATTGCGCTCGCGCTCATCTTCTGCCTGTTCTTTCTTTGGGCGATAAGCAGCAATCTGCTGCCCACGATGATCAGGCAACTGATGAAGACATGTGAGCTGAACACTTTTGAGGCCTCGTTTACTGAAAGTGCCTACTGGCTTGCCTATTTTGTATGTCCTATACCGATAGCTATGTTCATGAAACGCTACAGTTATCGGTCCGGCATTGTTGTCGGTCTGCTCCTTGCTGCCGCCGGCGGTCTGCTTTTTCTGCCCGCATCCATGATAAAGAGCTACGGAGTCTATCTGTGCATATTTTTCATCATAGCCACAGGCATGTGTTTTCTGGAGACTGCCGCCAATCCATACGTGGCGGTTTTGGGCAATCCTGCCACAGCTACGCGGCGTCTGAACCTTGCGCAGTCGTTCAACGGACTGGGAGCATTTGTCTCGGCGATGTTTCTCAGTAAACTGGTGCTTAGCGGACAGAATTATACGCGTGAAACTATACCCGGAGACTATCCGGGGGGATGGGAAGGATATATCAATGCCGAGACGGATGCCATGAAGATGCCGTATCTCATTCTTGCTGGGATACTTATCGTGGTAGCAATCGTGTTGTTCATTCAGAAGCTGCCAAGAGTGGAAGACAATGAACCGGACAACGGTAATCACAAACTTATCGACTTCACCACGCTGCGCCATCCGCATCTGTTGTGGGGAGTGATAGCACAGTTTTTCTACAACGGCGGACAAACAGCCATCAATAGTCTGTTTCTGGTCTATTGCTGCACATACGTAGGTATTGATGAAGGCATTGCCACTACTTTCTTCGGACTCTATATGCTGGCATTCCTTGTCGGACGCTGGGTAGGCACTGTGCTTATGGCACATTTCTCGCCCGACCGGATGCTTCTGGCTTATGCCATAGCTAATGTGGTGCTCTGTGGTGTGGTATCCCTCTTCGGAGGCATGGTAGGCATGTATGCCATGTTGGCAATATCTTTCTTCATGTCCATCATGTACCCTACCCAATTCTCTATGGCGATTACAGGACTCGGGTCACAAACGAAGTCCGGCTCTGCATTCTTGGTCATGGCTGTTGTGGGCAATGCCTGTGTTCCGCAGTTTGCAGCGTTCATCATGCACAAGAATGAGGCTGTCTATCAGATAGCATACATCATTCCTATGATATGCTTTGTGGTCTGCGCATACTATGCGTATAGGTATCGTCGTCTTCTGGCAAAAAACTCTCAATAAGGATATATATATAATTAACAGAAAAGTATTACAATTATGAAGGCTATTCAGCTTACACATTCACAAACTCTTAACATCATCGACATTCCCGCCCCTTCAGCTCCTGCGTCGGGCGAGGTGCTGCTCAAACTCTGCTATGTAGGTTTCTGCGGTTCGGACATCAACACTTTCATGGGAAGAAACACTATGGCTCTCAATCCTGTCATTCCGGGACACGAAGTAGGAGCTGTGATAGAGGCTGTAGGGCACGATGTGCCGGACACTTTGCGTCCGGGCATGGTGGTGACATGCAATCCATATACCAGCTGCGGTAAATGTACATCATGCCGAAACGGAAGGGCAAATGCCTGTCAGCACAATGAAACGCTTGGTGTTCAGCGCAATGGAGTCATGAGCGAATATGTGGTTCTGCCATGGGAAAAGGTGATTCCGGCAGGCAGACTGACCACAAAGGAGTGTGCCCTCGTAGAACCCATGAGTGTAGGATTTCATGCTGTAGATCGCGTTCAGGTTACAGATATAGATACTGTAATGGTGATAGGTTGTGGCATGGTCGGCATGGGAGCGATAGTCAGGGCGGCACAGCGAGGTGCTACGGTTATTGCTGCGGACATTGACGATGAGAAGCTTGCTCTTGCCGTACAGATGGGAGCTTCTCATGCAGTGAACACGCTTACGGCTGATGTGCATCAGCGTCTTGGGGAGATAACATGCGGATTTGGTCCGGATGTCGTTATTGAAGCTGTGGGCAGCGTTCCTACGTATCAGATGGCAATCAACGAAGTGGCTTTTACAGGACGTGTGGCATGTATCGGATATGCAAAGTCGGAAGTGCTGCTTCCTACAAAGCTTTTTGTGCAGAAAGAATTGGACATTCGTGGTTCACGCAATGCTACTCCTGCCGACTTCCGTGCTGTAATCCGTTATATGGAACGCGGCACTTGTCCCACAGATAAGCTTATCACTAAGGTCATTAAACCCGAGGAGGCACTCGACACGATGAATTGGTGGAGCCGGAATCCCGGCAAGGTGTTCCGCATATTGGTGGATTTTGGCAATTAAATCTCAACAATTAGATTTTAGTAATTGATTCTCAATAATAAAACTTAATATTTAGACTTCAATAAGTAGTCTTATGAATGGATATATACAGGAAAACAGAGGCAATACGCGCCGCTTTGTTCAGACGCTCGAACTAAAAGATGACCCTCAGATGATAGCAGAATATCGCCGGTGGCACTCGCGAGAGTTTCATTGGCGCGAAATTCGCGAAGGGATAAGGTCTGTCGGCATACTGGAGATGGAGATATACATATTTAATACCACCTTGGTGATGATAGTAGATACCCCGATTGATTTCGACTGGGGAAAGGCAATGGCACGTCTTTCCTCCATGCCGCGACAAGCAGAATGGGAAGCTTTGGTTGCGAAGCTTCAAGGGTGTTGTCCCGAGGCACGTAGCGATGAGAAATGGCAGATGATGGAACGTATGTTCATGCTCTATGACTAAAATTATTTCAAAATAGAATGTTTAGTCCTCTTTCAGAACTTTTGAACTGTTAAAGAAACAACTTATTGTTTGGCTTCTTGAATATCTCTATTTTTGAGCATATTCACCTACATGGAAAAGGCTGCTTGAACAAGTCGGTTACAGACTTTTCAAGCAGCCTTTTTATGATGTTTTTTTAGGTTTCAATATGTTGTTTGTAGAATGGAAGGAACTGTTCTCCTCCCCTCTCCTACCCTTTTTAATGTTTGGTAATCAATGGATTGAAACCTTTGTGACTTTTATTTCAAGCTCCATTTTATTTCAAACTCCATTCGAATACACCGCATGAATGTTCTTTCGGCTGGACGACTTCAAGCTTCATGGCAGTAGTCTTTACCGGCTCGAAATCCACTGTGCAAGCTACACCTTTTTCGCATGGATAGCGGCTTGGATTCTTTACTTCCTCCCACTCTCCCTTGTCGTTCTTGTAGTAGAGTTTCCATGAAGCCGGAACGCGGCATCCGCCCCAAGGACTGTCGTCAAACCAATATACGGTAGAACTCTGCACAGTGGTGGCTGTCTTGAATGTGTATGAGAGCCATTCCGTTGTGTTCTTCTCCGGCCACCAGTGGGTGTAAGGAACAGAGCGGTCGTCTTTGTCGGCTGGAATCAGACGGTCGTTGATGGCTGAAAGCGCAGGAGCATGTTTCTTGGAGCACTCCACCTTGCTTTCAGAAGCTACAGATGGCGGAAGAGCCGGGTTTGTAGCATTGAGGTCGATAGGAAGCCATACAGCCATATTGCCGTTGCCACGGTGTGCCCATGCGTAATAAGGTATGAGGACAAGACGCTCGTCTTTAGTCTGCAAACGTCCGTTGTTGTCAAAGTTAAGTGTCTGTGCGTCCGTTGTAAGTGTCATCACATTGGTGCCTTCAACTGTTTTGTTGCCTTGTGTGAACTTAGGTTCTTGGTTGAGCAACACGTTAAGCACGTCGCATGTGTTGTCAGGCCATTCTGCACAATATACGAGAGGGCCTCTTTCGATGGAAACTCTGCCCTTGTCTGCTGCCACCTTGCTGTTTGTTTTCACAGTGCGTGGTTCCATGTCGAAATGAACGGCAACCTTATCGCCTTTCTTCCATGTACGGTTAATCACGAAATAGCCGTCTTTAAGTTCGGAGGTGACGTTCTGGTTGTTTACTTTCACTGTGTATCCGAGACGTTTTCCGTCAGTGTAAGTATAGAGATCGCTTGGAACTACTTCGCCTCTTACCCATCCCGGAATACGGATGTTGAGGGCGAACTTGCCGGATGCCTTCTGTATGGTCATGGTGATGTCTCCATCCCAAGGGTAGTTCGTATTCTGCTGAATTTCAATAGATTTACCTCCAACTTTAACTTTGGCGGTATTGCCCATGAAGAGATTCACGTACAGATTGTTGTCTTTGACAGCATAGACATACTGAGGAACGGAAGGAATGAAGCGTGCAGCATTGCTCGGACAGCAGGCACAGCCAAACCACGGCTGACGCTGGTGCTGACCCATAGACTGGAGTGGGTTAGGGTAGAAGAACTTTCCTCCGTCGATGCTGATACCGGAGATTACACCGTTGTAAAGAGTGCGCTCAAGGGCATCATAGTATTTTGACTCTCCGTGAAGGAGGAACAGGCGGTAGTTCAGATAAACCTGTGCAATGGCAGCGCAAGTTTCGCAGTAGGCGGACATGTTCGGCAGCTCGTAGTTGGCACCGAAAGCCTCTCCGCTTGCCGTGGCACCCACACCGCCGGTAATGTAATACTTCTTTGTGATAATATTGTCCCAAATATCATCTATTGCATCTATGTATCCTTTGTCGCCGGTAAGGGCAGCCACATCAGCCATTCCGGCATACATATATCCGGCTCTTACTGCATGGCCGACAGCCTCTTTCTGTTGCAGGACAGGGAGATGGCTCTGGCTGTATTCTGTTTTGATTGTAGTATATCCGCGCTTGTCGAGGAAGAATTTTGCCTGATCGAGGTATTTCTTGTCGCCGGTTGCCAGATAGAGCTTGGCAAGTCCCATTTCGGCTATCTGATGTCCCGGCACCACACATGCCTGTCCGGGTTTGTCGCCGACTTCGCGGCATACACAGTCTGCGTAGGCTTTGGCTATATTGAGCAGGCTTGTCTTGCCGGTAGCCTGATAGTGGGCAACAGCCGCTTCGCACAGATGTCCGAGATTATAGAACTCGTGCGACAAGTCTTCTACTTTAGACCAACGTGTAGGACCTGCCCAGTGGTGAGGGTCGTCCGGATTCTGTGTACGTGCCGTATATAGGTAGCCGTCAGGCTCCTGACCACTCTTGATTACAGCAATCACGCTGTCAACGTATGCTTCCAGTTTCTTGTCGGGATAGGTTTGCAGCAAGTAGCTTGCACCTTCAATAGTTTTATAAGGGTCTGTGTCGTCAAACGAATAGCCGACACCGTTTACCTTGAACACTTTGCTCGGATTCTTTATATGCTCTGCGGCATTGGAGAAGTTTGTGTAGCGTCCTGTCTCTTCGCATTTGCTGAAAGCGAGAGGTATAGTCACCTCACGGCTTGCTTTGAGACGCTGTCCCCAGAATGTTTCTGGTTGTACCTTTACGCTTGTGAACGGAACTTGTGTGATAGGGTAGCCTGAATTGTCCTTTTGGGCAATAGCGGCTGTTGCCGTAATGGTGGCAAGTAAGGATAGTGTTATCAGTTTTTTCATCTTGTTAAAAAAACAGGTTAATTGGGGTTAAATGTATTATCGCTCCAAAGGTAATCAAATTTGTGGAGAATGGAGCACTTTTCATTTAATAGTTATAAAAAAGTTAAATGTCTGGCAGACTTTTTTGATTCTTTATTTATTATGGAGGAAAAAGGACAGATTATAGTAAAAAAGAATCATCAGCCATTGAACAAAGTCGGTTATATTTGCATTAAGCAGTAATGAAATATGTTTTGTAATATTTGATACTGATAATTTATAAAATATTTGTGAACGATGATGCTTGATATGGAAATAGTCAGAAAGAACAGTCGCAAAGTATATGATGCGATGGTGTATATGTACAGGTATTCTTTCGATGAATTAGAGAAACTGACTTGTTTGGGCTGTACGGAACTGTGTCTTGCACTGAGCTTGCTCATGCGTGAAGGCTGGATAGAGCAGGGGAGGGATGTCGATGGCATTCGGTATAGCCCTGTGAGAGTAGGCGATTGAGAAATAAGAGGAAGGCGGACGAACCGGCAGGAGTCCGGACTTGTATGTTTATTTGTTTGTGAAGGAATGTGCTGAGAATCTTCTTGTCGCATGTCCTGCCGGTTCGTCCGTTCTTTTTCTGAACTTAATGTGCCTCAAGCCAGTTGTGTCCCCATCCGCAGTCGGCAAGGAGAGGGACAGACATGCTGAATGCCGATTCCATGTCTTCCACGACAATGCGTTGCAGCACTTCTTTTTCTTCAGGAACGACGCTGAAATTCAGTTCGTCGTGTACTTGAAGAATCATTTTTGAGCGAAGATTGTGTTCGCGTATATGGCGGTCTATGTTGACCATAGCAATCTTTATGATGTCGGCGGCAGTACCCTGTATCGGAGCGTTGATGGCATTGCGCTCTGCATATCCGCGCACAGTGGCATTGCGACTGTTGATGTCGGGGAGATAACAGCGGCGCCCGAAAAGCGTCTCCGTGTAACCGTGTTCGCGCGCCACGTTGATGGATTTATCCATGTATTCTTTCACTTTTGGATAAGTCGCAAAATATTCATCTATAAGCTCTTTTGCTTCGCCTCTGGACACTTGCATCCGCTCTGCAAGACCGAATGTGGTGATGCCGTAGATAATGCCGAAGTTGGCGGTCTTGGCTTTGCGCCGCTGGTCTGAAGTAATCTCGGAAATAGGCTGCTTGTATATCTTGGCGGCTGTGGCAGCGTGTATGTCATGACCTTCGCGGAAGGCCTCGACCATATTCTCATCGCCGCTCAGGTGTGCCATGATGCGCAGCTCTATCTGTGAATAGTCGGCAGAGAAAAATTCACACCCCTCATCAGGAATAAACGCTTTGCGCACTTCCTTTCCGTTCTCGTCCCGAATAGGGATGTTTTGCAGATTCGGGTTGGACGAAGACAGACGTCCGGTGGTGGTAACAGCTTGATTATATGATGTGTGTATATGTCCCGTGCGTGGATTGATAAGCTGTGGGAGAGCGTCTATATAGGTTGACAGAAGCTTCTTGTAGCCGCGATAGTCGAGAATCTTCTCCACAACCGGATGCTTGGTACGCAGGCTTTGCAATACTTCCTCCGATGTCACATACTGTCCGGTCTTGGTCTTCTTGGCTTTGTCTGTGATTTTCAGACGGTCGAACAGCACTTCGCCCACTTGTTTCGGAGAGGAAATGTTGAAATCGCAACCGGCAAGTTCGTATATCTCCTGTTCTATTTGCTGCATACGTTGTGTGAAGTGCTGCGACGTTTCAGTCAATGAACCGGTGTCGAGGCACACTCCGTTGCGCTCCATGCGGGCGAGCACGGGTACAAGCGGCATTTCTATATCGGCAAACAGGTTGTACAGATTTTCTTCGTGAAGTTCTTTTTCAAGTTTCGATTTTAGCCGGAGCGTGATGTCCGCGTCCTCTGCCGCATACTCATAGACCTCAGCAGGAGACAGGTCGCGCATGGACAGCTGTTTCTTTCCTTTGCTCCCAATCAGTTCGTCGATGTGGATGGTTTTGTAGTTCAGATATATTTCTGCAAGGTAATCCATGTTGTGACGAAGTTCCGGATGCAATATGTAGTGGGCAATCATTGTGTCAAACAGCGGGCCGGCAAGGTGAATGTCGTAATTGGCAAGCACCATGAGGTCGTATTTGATATTTTGTCCTATTTTAAGAATTTTTGGCGATTCGTATATTTCTTTGAAATATTTCAGAATTTTTAAGGCTTCTGCTCTTTCTGAAGGAATAGGGACATAAAAAGCTGCGTTTTCGCACAAAGCAAAACTCAAACCGACCAATTCTGCTTGCATGGCATCGGTAGAAGTGGTCTCTGTGTCCAGACTTAAAAAATCTGCTGTCAAGATTTTTTTAACTAAATTGCTTATTTCTTCTTCTGTATCAACGAGATAATGTTTGTGCTCTGTTGATTTAATGTCGCTCAGAGCCGAACTTTCCCTTTCTTCTGAGCTTTCGTCCGGTTTTCCCGCAAAAAAATCTCCGCTGAAGAGAGACGTCTCGGAACTTTTGCCGCCTTGTTTTTCTGTTTTCGATTTTTCTCCTTTTGTTCGTTGGAGCAATGTGCGGAACTCAAGCTCCTCAAACAGCAGTCTTCTCTGTTCCTCGTCGGCCTCAGAATATCTCAGTCTTTCCAAGTCGAGTTCGATAGGAACATCTGTTCGGATGGTGGCAAGGAATTTTGACTGTATCATGCTTTCACGTCCGTTCTCTACCTTGGTTTTCATTGCACCCTTCAGTTCGGACGTATGTTCGATGAGATTTTCTATCGAACCATATTCACCGATAAGTTTGGCAGCCGTTTTCTCGCCGATGCCGGGACAGCCCGGAAAGTTGTCGGCAGAATCGCCCACGAGTCCGAGAAAGTCGATAATCTGCGAAGGGTGGGAGAGGGCATACTTCTCGCACACCTCCTTTATGCCCATCACATCACATTCGCTGCTTGCATGTCGGGGCTTGTACATGAACACATGTTCGCCGACCAGCTGACCATAGTCCTTGTCGGGAGTCATCATGTAAGTGTCCAGCCCCTCAATCTGTCCCGCCTTTGTGGCGAGAGTGCCGATTACATCGTCAGCCTCGAAGTTCTCGACTTCTAAAATAGGGATGCGGTAGGCTTCCAGAATCTTCTTTATATAAGGAACAGCCGTGCGTATGGCCTCGGGAGTCTCTTCCCTTTGCGCCTTGTATTGCGGAAATGCCAGATGGCGGAATGTAGGTCCTGAAGGATCAAATGCAACCCCTATATATTGAGGCTTCTCTTTGTTGAGCACCTCTTCGAGCGTGTTCACAAATCCGAGAATGGCAGAGGTGTTCAAGCCCTTGGAGTTTATACGGGGAGACTTGATGAGTGCGTAGTATGCACGGTAAATGAGCGCGTAAGCGTCGAGCAGGAATAACTTGTCCATAAAATTCTTCTATTTTGAATGTAAAGTTAATAAAAAATACTGTTTTCGGTGTTTTATTAGTAATTTTGTACCGAAATAACTGATATATGAATCCATTACAACAAATAAGGAAGCCTATAGAGAAGGAGATGGAACGCTATGGAGAAGTGTTTGACTCCTGTCTTAGACATAAAACCCCGTTTCTGAACGAAGTGCTGAAGATGATTGGTGCGCGTAAAGGCAAGATGATGCGTCCTATGCTTACGCTTCTCTCCGCCAAACTGTTCGGTGAAGTGGGGGATTCTGCCATCTATGCCGCTGCTGCATTTGAATTTTTCCATACGGCAAGCCTTGTTCATGACGATGTAGTGGACGAGAGCGACCGGAGACGCGGACAGTCGTCCGTGAATGGAGCCTACGGCAACAAAGTGGCAGTGCTCATCGGCGATTATGTCCTGACAAACAGTCTGCTCAATGCCGCTGCTACGGGCAATCTGCATTTTGTGGAAATGGTGTCAATGACCGCGCAGAAGCTTGTAGATGGAGAGCTGTTGCAGCTCAACAGCGTGCATAACACAGAAATATCCGAAGAGGTATATTTGAATATCATAGACAACAAGACGGCGGCATTGTTCGCTTCCTGCTGTGAAAGCGGTGCGTTGGCTTCGGGAGCTTCCGATGAAGATGTGGCGAACATGCGGACGTTTGGAATGATTATAGGAAGGTGCTTTCAGATAAGGGACGACATATTCGATTATGAGGATGACGAGTCCATAGGCAAGCCTACCGGAAACGACATGAAGGAAGGTAAGCTTACATTACCGGTCATTTATGCTTTGCAGAGCAAGGGCGACGAGGACATGTTCGCTTTGGCAAGAAAGGTAAAGAATGGACTGGCTTCAGCCGAAGACATTGAGCGGCTTGTGGATTTCACGAAGCAGAGCGGTGGCATTGAATATGCTGCAAATGTGATGAACAGATATGCCGAAGATGCCAAAAAACTTCTCGACCGCTATCCTGACAGTGAGGTGAAGCAGTTTCTTGTTGCATTTGTCAATTATGTCATAGCACGTTCTGTATAGCTTTTCTTGCTGTTTTTTTTGGATACATGCGCATCATCAAAGTTGAATCCATTCATTAAAATAAAACGCACAGATTTATATAATTGTATTTTCTGTGTGGGAATATTTATGTTTTTTTGTTTTAGTGAATGTGTTTGACGGACTTCTTATGTATATTTAGTGGTTGTTTTCGACAGACTCCTCATGTGTGACTTGCATATATTAGCAGACGTATTCGACAGACTCCTCCGTCGCTACGCGCCACCTCCCCT
>JAJPZU010000223.1 GCA_021204165.1 Prevotellaceae bacterium | reverse complement strand
GTGGCGCGTAGCGACGGAGGAGTCTGTGAATACAACCGCTAAATACACATGAGGAGTCTATCGAATACGTCTGCAAATATATGCAAGTCGCACACGGAGAAGTCTGTGAACACACCCGCTAAATACATGAGGAGCCAACCAAGAACATCCGCTAAAAAACAAAAAGAGTCCGCCAAAGATACACCACAGAACCATAATAAGTAAAAATCAATTAGTTTCTTAAACAGTTTCTCAGAAAAATTATATAGATTTGCATATATAAACAATAAACAAAAGTAAGCGATATGACATTTACACAACTTTCTATGCCGATATTTGAGCGTGCCATAGCCGACTATCACGTGACTGACAATGTAGATACACCTGTGAACAATCCATACGAGGCAGGTACAATAGAATATTATCTGTATCTGAAGAACTGGATTGACACGGTGCAGTGGCATTTCGAGGACATCATCCGCGACCCGAACATCAATCCGGAGGAGGCTTTGCTGCTGAAGCGCAGGATAGACAAGAGCAACCAAGACCGCACAGACCTTGTCGAGATGATAGACAGCTATTTCCTCGACACTTATAAGGATGTGAAACCGCTTGAAAATGCGACCATCAACACGGAAAGTCCGGCATGGGCCGTCGATCGTCTGAGCATTCTCGCGCTGAAGATATACCACATGGAGGAGCAGACAAAGCGCGACGATGCCGACGAAGAGCACATAGCAAAATGCCGGAACAAGCTGAACGTGCTGCTCGAACAGCAGAAAGACCTTTCGTCTGCGATAGACCAGTTGATTGAGGACATTGAGGCCGGAAGAAAGTATATGAAGGTATATAAGCAGATGAAGATGTACAACGACCCGAGTACAAACCCTATTCTATACAAGAAATAACAGGCCTGTATTTTTCATTGTATATTCCGGGTACACCCCGTCTTCTCGGAAAGGGCGGAGTGTGTCCGGAGTATTAAAGCAACAAAGACTGAACATGACGCGTCTTCTCATCATTCGTTTTTCGGCAATGGGCGATGTGGCGATGACAGTGCCTGTCATTCATTCACTCGCCGCCCGATACCCCGAACTCCGTATCACAGTGCTGACACAAAGCCGTTTCTCCGCCTTTTTCGACTGGATGCCCGCCAATGTGGAGGTGAAAGGTATAAACCTTTCCGACTATCCGGGCATTTGGGGACTGGGCAGACTGTTTTCAGAACTGAAGTCCTGCCACTATGATTATGTGGCAGACCTTCACGATGTGCTTCGCACAAAATACCTGAGAACCTGTTTCTGGATGGCGGGAACGAAAATTGCAGTAGTCAACAAGGCCCGCTCGGAGAAGCGCATGTTGACAGGGCGCGGAATGGAGGCAAAAGGTCTGAAACCGATGGCGGAGCGGTATGCGGATGTCTTTCGTGAACTGGGCTATGACTTGGACGTCGATTTCGCGCGTGCATTTGACCCTCGCCGGGAGAACTTTGCGCGTGTGCGGAGTGTAGTCGGAGGCAAGCAGGACGGCGAAAGATGGGTCGGAGTGGCCCCGTTTGCCGCCCACAAGGGCAAGATATATCCTTTGGAAAGTATGCACAAAGTGGTTGACATGCTTTCGGACAGAGGTTTCCGCATCTTCCTTTTCGGTGCAGGCAAAGAGGAAACGGCTGTGCTCGAATCGTGGGAGCGAGAAGGGATTACTTCCGTCTGCGGCAAAATGGGAGGTTTGCATAACGAAATGCTCCTTATGAGTCGCATGGATTTGATGCTGACAATGGATTCAGCCAATATGCACATTGCTTCCATAGCGGCCGTACCGACAGTCTCTGTGTGGGGAGCCACTCATCCGAAAATGGGCTTCATGGGATGGAGGCAGCCGGAAGACAATGCCGTGCAGCAGAATCTGCCATGCCGCCCGTGTTCTGTCTATGGCAACAAGCCCTGCAAATATGGCGACTACCGTTGTCTGACAGGAATTGCCCCTGAGAAGATTGTAGAAAGGGTGATAAGCGTGCTGAGCAAAGCTGAATAAATATTTTCATTTCACAAAAATATCAAGGCTATCAATGACATATCGCTTTTTCTTTATATTGTTCCGTCTTCTTTCTTTCCTCCCTTTTCGGGTGTTATATTTGTTCTCAGACATTATGAGTCCGTTTGTCCGCCATGTGCTCCGCTACCGGAGGAAAGTGCTTCGCCAGAATCTGGCCACATCCTTTCCCGAGAAGACGGACAAGGAGCGTATGCGCATAGAGCGTGACTACTATCGTCTGTTGTGCGACTATTTTGCGGAAAACCTGAAGTTGTTCTCCATTTCGCCCGAGAAGATGATGAAGAGAATGACATTCGGAGGACTGGAATCGGCGAAAGAAGGCTTCGAGAACGGCAAAGACTTCATGTTTGTCTATCTCGGTCATTACGGAAACTGGGAGTGGATTGCCTCCTTGCAATACTGGATGCCTCATGCGCATTGTACGCAGATTTATCACCCTTTGTACAACAAGGTGGCGGACAGAATGTTCCTTCATCTGCGGCAACAGTACGGCGGAGAGTGCATTCCAATGAAGAAGACGCTGCGCCGGCTTGTGGAGCTGAAGAGAGAAGGGCGGAAAACTGTGGTGGGATTTATCTCCGATCAGCTTCCGAAATGGAACAGCATCCACCATTTCACCTCCTTCCTGAACCACGACACGGCTGTGTTTACGGGTACGGAGCAGATGGCGAAGAAATTCGATGCGATGGTGTATTACGGACGCGTCACCCGTCCTCGTCGCGGATATTATCATTGCGAGATGATTCCGCTGACAGACACCCCTTCTCAGTTTGAGGACTTCAAGCTTACAGACCTGTATATGCAGATGCTCGAAGAGGACATACGCCGAGTGCCTTCGCTGTGGCTGTGGACACACAAGCGTTGGCGAAGAACGAAGGAAGAATGGCTCCGGAGGCTGAATAACGCGGAAGAACCACAGCAGCAACCATCATAGAAATTATATGTAAACGGGGTTGAGAATATTACCATATACTTAATTACAACAGGAGATTTGTGGCAAAGAATATCATAAACAATCTTGAGAAAACAAAAAGTGCTTAAACTATATGCAAAACAAAGATTTTCATGCTTTTCTCGATAATTAATTGTAATTTTGTACTTGCTAATTTACTGGTTGATATATAATAGCCATCATAATAATGGAATTGAAGACTCTGATAGCAGAATGTACCGCATACGATTTTAAATTGATGCTTGAAGAAAAGAAGCCCAAGAGTTGGTTGAAAAGCGTAAGTGCTTTTGCCAATGGATTGGGAGGCTCACTTTTCTTTGGTATCGACAACGAGCGTGTTGTCAGAGGTCTGGATAATGTACAACATGTTTGCGAAGCCATTAGCACCAAGATTCGTGATTATATGGACCCATTGCCTGATGTAGAGGTGCTGCCACACAGAATCTGCGACCTTAATATACTCCAATTGAAAGTCGGTACAGGCAATTATACTCCGTACTATTACGTGGGTGATGGTCAGCGCGTTGCTTTTGTCCGTGTGGGCGATGAGAGTGGACTTTTGCGTATCCGTAAAGAGACAAGGGCATTGGACGGATATAGGGATGAACTGCAACCTGTGTTCAAATCTACTCCAACACAATTTCAAACTACCATTTTTGCCTCCACCGACATTTCAAATGTCGGAGACTTGTCGGAGGAGAAACTCACTGTTCGTCAGAAGAAAATCGTCAATCTTATTAAGGAGTCACCGACAATCACAGCCAAACAAATGTCGGAGACTTTGTCGGTGAGCCAACGCACCATAGAACGCGACCTTTCTATTTTGAAGAAAATGAAAGTGTTGAAACGAGAAGGTAAGGATAATGATGGCTCTTGGCAAATAACAACAATGGAATAACGTGCTGAAAAGTAATCCTTCGCTGTGGCTGTGGACACACAAGCGTTGGCGAAGAACCAAGGAAGAATGGCTCCGGAGGCTGAATAACGCGGAAGAACCACAGCAGCAACCATCATAGAAATTATATGTAAACGAATTATTTCAACAGATTATGGAAAAAAGACAAGAACATAAAGACCTTACGGAAATGCAGGAACAGCTTTTCTCGATAGTCATTCCGACTTGGAATAATTTGTGCTTTTTGAAACTTTGTGTGGAAAGCATACGGAAAAACTCTACATACAATCATCAGATTATAGTCCATGTGAACGACGGAAGCGACGGCACCTTGGAATGGGTGAAAGCGGAAGGACTTGACTACACTCATTCGGAAGAGAATGTGGGAGTGTGTCTTGCCATGAACATGATGCGCACAAAGGTGCGGACGGACTACATCCTGTTTTTGAATGACGACATGTATGTGTTGCCGAAATGGGATGAGGCGATATACAACGAGATAAAGTCGCTTCCCGACAACCGTTTCTTCCTTTCGGCGACAACCATTCAGCCTCATACACGCGGAGCGTCCGTGATTGTGGCTGATTATGGCGACACAATAGAGACTTTTCAGGAAGAGAAGTTGTTAAACGAATACATGGATTACAAGGTGAAGGACTGGATGGGGGCGACATTGCCACCGAACATTGTCCACCGCGACATCTGGGATCTTGTGGGAGGCTACAGTGTCGAATATTCGCCGGGAATGTACAGTGACCCGGATTTCACTGCGAAGCTTTGGCTCTGCGGAATAAGGTTCATGAAGGGCTTGCAGGCAAGCCGTGTTTATCATTTCGAGACAAAATCGACCACAAGAATCCGGAAAAACTGCGGACAAATGCAGTTCCTGCTGAAGTGGGGAGTCACTTCATCTACTTTCCGCAAGCTATTCACTTATAAAGGCTGCGACTTCGATGCCGGTCTTGTCGGACATTTTGAAAGCGGCACACGACTGAAAAAACATATTATCCGAGGGCGTCTGAAGGCTGTACTTTGGTTGCTGACCAAAGATTTCGGTCCGGTATGGAAGTTCTGGGATAAAAAACATAAATAATCTATTATGATACTTGGAGTTATATTGCCACATACAAAACTCTACGGAGGAGTAAAGAGATTTCTTGAACTCGGGAATATCTTTGTAGAGAAAGGTCATCGTTTTATCGTGTTCACCCCTGACGGGAAAGCACCGGAATGGTTCGATTTCAAAGGAGAAATGATGACGTTCAAAGATATAGAGACATGCCGGCTTGATGCGCTGTGGACAACAACCGTCAAATTCATGCCGATGGTACTGTCGTCGGGCGCCGCGCATAAAATCTTTTATCATGTCCGCAAGAGCGACAAAGTGAGCAAACTGATGAAGAATCCCGAAGTGGAGGTCTTCGCCTGCTCAACGAATGTGTATGAATATGACCTGAAAAAATACGGACGCACCGCATTCAAAGCTGTAGGAGGTGTGACAGTGGCTAACTACACCCCTAAAAAGGATTATAGCGTGAACGACCGTCCTTTTGTCGTGATGGGCTATGGCAGACTTTCCGAGAGAGTGAAAGGCACTCATTATGTGGTCAGTGCCTGCGAAAAGCTGTATGCACAGGGATACAACCTTAAACTGTTGCTTTTCGATTCTCCTACAAGCGACAAGGCGATGGAGAAGATTAAGAAGTTTACCTGCAAATGTCCACACGAATTTGTGCTCAACCATCCTTTCAATAAAAACTCTGAACTATTCGGACGTGCGGACTGTTTCGTTTCTGCCGAGAACCCAAAATATTCCGGATGGAACAACACCGTGGCGGAAGCTATGGCTTGTGGTCTGCCCGTCATATCGACAAAGGCGGGAACACTTGACTTGCTTGAAGACGGAGTGAACGGTATCCGCACGGCACGTTGGGGATTCTGTTTCCGCCGACACATCAAGAAACTGTACAAAGATGAGGCTTTGCGCAGAAAATACGGAGAGAATGCACGCAAGCACATCCTCAACTACGATTGGAGATTAGTGGCGGAGAATATTATAAACTATCTTGAGCAGAACAAAAAGTGAGTTTCCAATTATGAAAATACTTGTAACGGGTGCAGCCGGATTCATAGGAAGCAGATGCGTGGAACTGCTTGCAGAAAGAGGTGATGAAGTAATCGGGATTGATAATATCAATGATTATTATTCTCCCGCACTGAAGCATTACAGGCTTCGTATGGCAGGTATAACTGCTGAAGCTGATGATTTTAAGTTCGGACACCGGATTGAAAGCAAGAAATATCCTAATTATACATTTATCCGGTTGGATATAGAAGATAAAGGGGCGATGGATCTGCTCTTCGATGAAATGAACTTCGACAAAGTTGTACACCTTGCCGCCCAAGCAGGTGTGCGCTATTCAATAGAGAATCCATACGCTTACATGCGCAGCAACTGGATTGGATTTTTGAATATGTTGGAATGTTGCCGCAACTTCAACATCAAACATCTTGTATATGCTTCGTCCAGTTCTGTATATGGCATGAACACCAAAGTTCCATTCACGGAAGATGACGTGGTAATAAGCCCCGTAAGCCTGTATGCCGCCAGCAAAAAGAGCAACGAACTGATGGCACATGCCTATTGCAAGCTCTATGGCATACCGTGTACAGGACTGAGATATTTTACCGTCTATGGTCCTACCGGACGTCCAGACATGGCCCCTATGTTATTTGCTAAAGCTATCTGTCACGGAGAGCCTATAAAGGTTTTCAACAACGGGGACATGATGCGTGACTTTACATATATCGACGATATTGCAAACGGCACCGTAATGGTGCTCGACAAAATTCCTGTTGCAGACAATTGCCCTAATAAGATTCCGTATAAAGTCTATAATATAGGATGCGGGAAACCTGTGATGCTGATGGATTTCATTGCTGAAATAGAGAATAACCTTCAGAGGAAAGCAGAAAAAGTGTATATGCCGATGCAACCGGGAGATGTGTGCAAGACGTATGCGGATACGACAAAGCTGGAAACGGAGATTGGTTACAAGCCAAGGGTGGAACTTCACGAAGGTATCGGAAAGTTTATCCTGTGGTTTAAGGAATACTATGCAGAGAAAAGCTGAAGAACGTGTAACGCAAAAGAGTATAGCAGATGTGCATAAATAAACGAAGAATAGTAGTAAGCCCTGAATTTGAGAAGTATAGTTCATTTGTTTCGTCTCTTCCCGATATTTTCGACCACAGCGGACAAACCATATATGCAAAGCGCAATGTTGTGAAGCGGTTTCAAATAGAGGGACAAGCGGCTGTCATTGTCAAACGCTATAAAGTCCCCAACCTGATACAACGTCTGGCATATTCTTTTTACCGCAAATCGAAAGCGGAAAGAGCCTATAATTATGCAACATTATTCTTGCGAAAAGGAATAGAAACTCCGAAGCCGGTAGCATTCATAGAGATATATCAAAGGGGACTTTTTACACACAGCTATTTTGTTTCGACAGAGGACAATCGCTCTTCATGCGATGTACTTCTTGATTCTGCCTTTCGGGAAGCGGAAGAACTCATTGATAAATTAGCGGATTTCATCATTTCGTTGCACGAGAAGGGAGTTATGCACGGCGACTTGAATCTTTCCAATATTCTGTACCACAAGACAAAGGACGGAAAATATTCTTTCTCCGTAATAGATACGAACCGCTCCCGTTTTACCGACATGCCCTCAAAGCACCAGTGTCTCAAAAACCTGATGCGCATGACGCACAACCTTAGCGTAAGTGCAAAACTTGTGGCTGCATATGCCCGCAAAAGAGGATGGGACGAAAGTGAGTGCGTGGACTATGTGCGCAGAGAAATAGAAGCGTTTGAACACCGAAACGATTTGAAACATTCACTCAGAAAAAGAAATAAAAAGAAGAGAAAAATGAAAAAGGTTCTTTTGGATTTGCGGGACATAAACCACGTGACCTGCGGCTTTGGACAGATTGCCAAAAACTATGCCAATTTATATTCGCAATACCAGCCAGAAGGATTCAAATTTGTGTTTCTTCTGCCAAAGCATTTCAACAAAACGTTGGGCGGAAATATAGAGCAGGTCAATGTACGTCCCAAATTGAACAAACATTTTCCGTGGACACTTCCGAAAGTGGATTTGTGGCACTCCATTCACCAGCAACAACAGACACGAAGAATCTATGGAAATACTAAATACGTGCTGATCATCCATGATTTAAACTTTATGACAGAGAAGAACAGGTTGCGCCAGCTCAAGCATCTACTGATTCTACAGCACCGAATCAATCAGGCGGATGCCGTAGTGGCTATCTCTCACTACGTGGCAGAACAAGTGAAGAAGCACCTGAATCTGAAAGGGCGGGAAATCCGTGTCATCTATAACGGTGTGGAGCGTATTGACCACAGCGAGTCATGCAAACCCTCATTCACTTCTGAGCGTCCTTTCTTCTTTACTATCGGTCAGATTCGCAAAAAGAAGAATTTCCACCTAT
The DNA here is from genome assembly GCA_021204165.1 of Prevotellaceae bacterium. Classification (GTDB taxonomy): domain Bacteria; phylum Bacteroidota; class Bacteroidia; order Bacteroidales; family Bacteroidaceae; genus RGIG8745. The sequence continues at coordinate 8,033 of JAJPZU010000223.1, read as the reverse complement.
TGCTCGACGTGATGAAGTCTTTCCCCGAACACGACCTTTTTATTTGCGGAGATGACCATTTTGACTATGCGGATGAAATAAGAAGACAGATTAAGGAAAAACAGCTAAAGAACGTTTTTCTCACCGGTCCTATCAAGCAGGAAGAGAAAGTGTGGCTGTATAAGAACTGTGATGCGTTCCTTTTCCCGAGCATGTGTGAAGGTTTCGGTTTGCCTGTGATAGAAGCCATGCAGTTCGGACGCGCGGTATATGTATCCAATTATACGTATCTGCCTGAAATCGGTGGCGGATATGCCTTTGTATGGGAAGATTTAACCACCCAGACAATGACAGACAAGATAAAAGCAACACTACCGACATTCTATGCCGACAAGGAACATATAGAAAAGGAGAAGGAATATGCTTTTTCTTTCAGCTACGAAAAGCATATAGAAGCTTACTGCAAACTTTACGGCGAGTTATTGAGATAGCAACAGTGTCTCTACATCGCCACTTCGTAGCTTTCTACGGTTCCGGTTTCAGATGAGAAATTTATGCCTATGCAGATAACCTTGCGCGTTCCGGATGCGTAAGGTTTGGCATATCCCTTGTCCTTAATCTGCTGCAATGCGGCGGCAGCACTGCCGTTAAGCTTGAATTCCATGATATAGACATATTCCGGATATTCCACCACGCAGTCAATGCGTCCTTGACTCGTTTCCCTTTCAGCTATTACACTATAGTGGGCAAGCATCTGCAATATAAGATAAAAAGAATATTGGAAGTATCGTTCACATTCCTTTTCGTCTTGCTTGCGCTGGAAACGGTAAGTGGCAGAGGAAAGAAGAGAAGTCATGCGAGTCATGAATCCCTCCACATTGCCCAGACGGAGATAATCGGTTACGTCATTGAGCCATGACCTCGGATCTTCTCTGCCTTTGAAATAGTCGGCAGACAGTACATCTATAAAGCCCGACCTCACCTCCTCATTGGGGAAGTCAAGAAGATAAATGTTCATGTCGCGTCGGTGGGCCTTTATCGTGAAGTAGCCGCTTTGGTAAATCATTGGCAGAGGACGCTGCGCGTCGGCTTTGTAATTCACAAACTGTGACATGTCATAGTACCGACCGGCAAGTTCGTTGATGTTCTCGTCGCAGTGCTGCAACAACCGGACGAGATAGGTGGGAGTACCCGACGCGAACCAATAGTCTTGTATGTTCATAGAGTCAAAACAATTGAGCAGACTGAACGGATTATATATGTCTGTCATATTGTCGCCGAAGTGATAGCCGTCATACTTGCGTTTAAGTCTGTCAACCATTTCGACATATTCCACACTCTCCTCCTTGGCAAGTTCTCTTATCGGTTTGTCGAATATAGAGAGCAACTCATCGGTAGTAATGCCGCACAAAGCCTCATAGCGGCGGTCCATGCTTATATCTTTAGGCTGATTGAAGCCGCTGAACACGCTTATCTGGGAGAATTTTGTCACTCCTGTCAGAAAGACAAACTGCAAATGTTCGTCTGCATCCTTGAAAACACCATAAAAAGCTTTGAGGACATTGCGATTATAGTCTTCAATACGTTTCCTGTTGCCGTTGATGTCCATCACAACCTCGTCACAGTCCATGACATCGAGCAACGGCTTGTCGTATTCGTCAATGAGCACTACAGCCTTGCGTCCAGTCTTCTCGTGGGCGGCTTTGAGGACATCCTTGAACCTTACTCCATAACTATCTATGTCCGGAGTGACGCCAAATCGTTTCTCTGCATTACGTACAAAATGCCCTATTGCGTCGTCAAGCGCAGTCGGCTTCATATAATCTGAACTGCCAAATGACAACTTGAACACGGGATATTCAAACCAATCCTTTTCAAGCGCGTCAATCTTCAGCCCCTTAAACAGTTCTTTGCGACCGAGAAAATAGTTTTCCAATGTGGATATAAACAAACTCTTGCCGAACCTGCGCGGGCGGCTGAGAAAATAGACCTTTCCGCCTTTTGCAAGCTTATATACAAAATCCGTCTTATCAATATACACATATCCGTTCTGGATGATTTCGGCAAATGTCTGAATTCCTATAGGATACTTCATAATTGTGGGTCTTTAATCTGTTATGCAAGCAAAGATAGACATTAACAGGAATAATGCAAAATTTTTTGCTGAATGGACTTGAAAATGATTGTATTGCAGGAACAACAGCCAAGTGTTCCAACTATTCCATAGGGTATTGTCTGTTTTTTGATGTAAAGACGTCAGGTCACCCTTCAAGCTTGCTTTTTTCCGTCTTTCCTTCCACGCTCCGTATATTCCGCATCAGTCCTTCATATTTCGCGCGTTTCACTGCCGAACCTTTGAACAGGCTGCGGTATTTCTCCACTGTGAGCTTTCTCCAGTCGGAAGGCTGCATATTCATGAAATCCTCAGAAGGCTCAAACAGCGCGTTTGATGCGGGCCGGGCAAACCTGTTGTGCGGACACGCAAGCTGACACCGGTCACAACCATAAATGCAATTGCCGCCCTCCAAATCAGGAAGCAACTCACTGCTGCGGTTCTCTATGGTCAGAAACGAGAGGCATTTCCGTGCATCTATTGTGTATGGTGCCGTAAGGGCTTTTGTCGGACATGCCTGCAAACAACGCGTGCAGCTTCCGCAATGTGAGGACTGCGGCACATCATATTCAAGTTCTCTGTCGATGAGAATCTCACACAAGAAGAAGAAACTGCCGGCATGAGGAATTATCAGGCTTGTGTTTTTGCCTATCCATCCCAGTCCGGCCTTCCATGCCCAATAGCGGTCGAGGATGGGAACAGTGTCGCAGCACAGCTTGAGCGATGCACCGGGCAACACATTCATGATATATTCAGCAAGCTGCCGCATCATCTGCTTCATTACGTCGTGGTAGTCCCGCCCGTAAGCATAGAGCGCGAATTGCAGCTGGTCGGGACGAAGCAGCCGCTGAGGGAAATAATTCAAGGCAATACTGATTACGCTTTTGCAGTCCGGATGCAGCAACCGCGGGTCAAGCCGCTTGTCGAGGTGGTTCGCCATATATTCCATCGTGGCATTGTGCCCCGCCTCAATCCATTTGCAGAAGGCGGAAGCAATCTTTTCATCCACCTTTTCCGCTTCGGCAATGCCACATGCAGAAAAGCCGAGGCGCATGGCTTCGGCTTTTATCATTTGCGATATGTCACGTGTTCCGTCCATCTTCATGCTGTACATCCGTCCCGCCTATTTCAGATGGCGGCTCCGCTGCTGATTCTCGTCAAATATCTTAAATTCATATCCCTGCTCTTTCAACCATTCGATAGAACGAGGCAATGCCGTCTTCAACTTGTCGATACTCTTGAGAGAGTCGTGGAATGTGATGATGGAGCCGTTGCGAGTATATTGCTTGATATTCTCAAACACATCGTCAGCTGTCAGACGACATGAATAGTCGCGTGTCACAACATCCCACATGATGATGGTGTAATAGCGGCGAAGCCTGATATACTGCTCTGTGCGCATCCATCCGTGCGGCGGACGGAACAGATTGGAATGTATCAGCTTGTCTGCCTTGTTGGCATTCCACAGATAATTTCTGCTTGTCCACTTGAAACCGCCGACATGATTGTAAGTATGATTGCCGAGTCGGTGCCCCTTCGACTTTATAAGTTCAAGAAGTTCCGGATATTTTCTCACATTATCCCCTACCATGAAGAATGTGGCTTTCACCCCATACTGTTCCAGTGTATCCACAATCCACGGAGTAGCCTCCGGTATAGGGCCGTCGTCAAATGTGAGATACACAGCCTTTTCTTCCGGATTCATTCGCCAGATTGCGCTTGGATAGAGCCAGCGTAACCATTTGCCCGGTTGTTCTATAATCATTTACAAAATATTTGGACATGCAAACCGTGTCTGTTCTCCGCTTGAATGAATGTAGTTTCAGTGTGATGCCGTGCGGAAACATGACCGATGAAGCTATATGCCATGTAGGCTGTAGCATATAGCCCGGATTTGCTTTTGTTCTGTAATGTATATCCCCTCCGGCTTCCTGAGAGACCGGAGGGGATTGATAGTATATGTCATCAGTTGAAGTGAATGCCTTCAGCCTCACATCTTCTGACGAAAGCCTCGTACAGACTGTTGAGCAAGACATCCATGTCTTCTACCTTCTTGGCATACTTAGACTCGTTCTTTCCTGCCTTGCCCGACATTGAAAGCGTCTCGTAAGTCTTCTGAAGATTTGCGATGATGCGTATCTCGTCGAAGCAGTCTTCCGTGGCAGCAGCAAAGCACACCGGACTGAGAGACAGATACCAGTCGATATATTCATGAGCTATCTTCTCAAGATGCTCAAGTATCTCCACAGCCTTCTCCGGCTGACCGCAGGCGATGTATGCGTTTGCAATCTCTATCGAACCGCTTCCCGTGTCGTGAGGCACATTGTATGAAGGAATCTCCTCCGCACACTTGGCAAGTGCCTTGCGTGCCATGTCGAATTTGCCTTCCTGCACAAGATTGCTGATGAGCACGGCAAACCAGCGGCGGTGAGTGTAGCACATGCGCATGGTGGTCTCGTCGATATAGAGTCCCTTCTGCTTCAAGTTGCCGTACCTGTACTTGTTCATCATGTTGTCGTACATCTTCTCCGTATCCACCACAGTCATCATCGGTCTGTTCTCTTCAAAAGTGAACGGAGTGATGCGGTATGCGATACCTTCCTGTATGAAGTGGCGGTAGAGAGAGCCGTAGTTGCTTGAACCTACAGTCGTGGACATGTAGAGAGGACGGGAGAAGTTGCTCTGCGCAATCATCTCCAGCATCATCATGAAGCTCTTATATACATGCGATCTGCCTTTGAGACTTATCTCCATGACGTCCGGAATGGAATCATTCGGAATCATCATGCCTGAACGACGCACAGCTTCCTTGTCCACTGTCACATAAACAGTGTCTGTCGGGATACATGAAGGCAGATTGGCTACAAGTTCGGCATATCTGGCAGGTATGCCCTGCTTCAATACGAACTTGTCAATGACAGTCTTCAGCTCGAAAGGATTGTCACCCCATATCTGATGAGCAGTCACAGAATCCTCCTTATATATCTCAAGCACGAAATCTTTCATCGTCATCGAACCTCCGCCGATGCCTATTTCCGGATTCACCTCCGTAGCTTCGTTCTTTCCCGTCGTATATTGCAGACGAGTCCAGTGGATAGGCAGCGGAGAAGACTGTCCTTCGCCTTCGTATGCCGGACGCTTCATCTGGTCGATGTACCAGTCTGTCTGCAAGTAAGACAGGTTGCAGACGCGCACATCCGTCCTGTTTCCTTCCGTGTCCTCGTTATACCAAAGAGGGAACGTGTCGTTGTCTCCGTTGGTGTATATCACACCGTCGTGAGGAACGGTCTCAAGATAGTTCAGACCGAAATCGCGGCACACATAGCGTCCGCTGCGGTCGTGGTCGTCCCAAGTCTGGCTCACCATCTGCAACGGTATTGCTATGGCAGGGACAAGCGAGAGCACTGATGCCAGAGTGGCAGCCATCCGCTTGTCGAGATTCTTGCCGAAAAGACGCTCCAAGGCTTCATATATGGCGGCGATGCCGAGTCCGCACCACATGGCGAATGCGTAGAACGAACCTGCGTATGCGTAGTCGCGCTCACGCGGCTCTATCGGAGTCTGGTTCAGATAAAGGACTATGGCAATACCTGTCATGAAGAACAGGAAGAACACCACCCAGAACTGCTGTATGCCTTTCTTGTCGCGGAAGGCCTGCCAGAAGAAGCCGAGCAGACCGAGCAGCAGAGGCAGACAGAAGAACACGTTGTGTCCCTTGTTCTCTCTCAGGTCGGAAGGCAGCTTGCTCTGGTCGCCGAGACGCATGTTGTCGAATGCACTGATACCCGTAATCCAGTTACCGTGTTCCAGTTCTCCATGCCCCTGAATGTCGTTCTGACGTCCTGCAAAGTTCCACATGAAGTATCGCCAGTACATGAAGTTGAGCTGATAGGAGAAGAAGAAGCGGAGGTTGTCCCACTGTGTGGGCAGTGTCACCTGCTGGGTCTCCCCGCCCGGAATCTGATAGCTGACAGTCTTCGACGGGCCGTTGCCGAGCCACTGCTGATAGGCTGCCGGATAGCCGCGCGAATTGTCGTCGCTCCAGATGCGCGGGAAGAGCATCTGCTGGTTCATCGGATAGACGAACTCTTTCTTGTCATACACCTTGATGTATTTGTCTTTCTCGCCTTCCAGTTCCTTGTCCTTGCGCTGATAGACCGACGAAGTCACTTTCTGCTCATACATGAGGTTGTCGCCGACACGTACCACATTAGGCTTCGATGCGTAAGTCGGACCCATGAACAGAGGACGGTCGCCATACTGTTCGCGTCCGAGATAGTCGCCGAGCGAGAACACATCCTCCGGAGAGTTCTGATCCATCGGAGGATTGGCCGTAGAGCGTATGACAATCAGTGCGTAGGACGAGTAGCCCACGGTCATGAGCGTCATGCAGAGCAGGGCGGTATTGAGGATGCGAGGCGACACCTTCCTGTTGTTGAACAGGATGAATGCCACGACACCTATCGCGATGATACCTATGATGACACAACCGGCTCCATGTCCGTAGAAAGGGATTCCGAGCATGGACATGGCCACAAGGAAAGACACATTGATACGCATCTTGCTGCGCATCTGCGTACTCTCGTAGAGTGCCCACACCAGTGATGCCACAAGAAGAACAAGGTATGTATAGAGTCCGGTGTTGAACGACATGCCGAGCACATTCACGAACAGAAGTTCAAACCAGCCTCCTATCTTCACAATGCCCGGAACGACTCCGTAGAGCACTGCCACGATGATGACAGCCGACGCACCGAGTACGGCAAGAGAGCCTTTAGCCGTAGGATTCTTGCACTTCTTGTAATAGAAGACGAGCACGATGGCAGGGATGCACAAGAGGTTGAGCAGGTGTACACCGATTGACAGTCCCATCAGATAGGCTATCAGCACGAGCCAGCGGTCGCTTCCGCTCTTGTCCGCATTGTTCTCCCATTTCAGGATGAGCCAGAACACAAGTGCGGTCATGAATGAAGAGAAAGCATATACTTCGCCTTCCACAGCTGAAAACCAGAACGTGTCGCTCCACGTATAGATGAGAGAACCGGCAACACCGCATCCCATTATCGTGATGAGCTTGGCTGCACTTATCTCCTCATTGTCGCGGCAGAGCAGCTTGCGTGCGAGGTGCGTGATGCTCCAGAACAGGAACAGGATGCAGCCGGCAGAAAGAAGTGCCGACATGGTGTTCACCATACGCGCAATTTCCGACGGGTCGCTTGCAAACGAAGCGAACAGGTTTCCGAAAAGCATGAAGAAAGGTGCGCCCGGCGGATGTCCCACCTCCAGCTTGGCAGCCGTGGTGATGAACTCCGGACAATCCCAGAAGCTTGCCGTCGGCTCTATGGTAGAGCAGTAAGTGTAGGCGGCAACAGCGAAAATGAGCCAACCCATAAGGTCGTTCACTGTTTTGAATGTTTTCATCCGATTTTTTTGTGTTATGAATGTGTATATTATTTGTTTGTTTCTCTCGTTCTTATTGTAACAAGCTGCAAATATAGTGCAAACATCGGCTAAAAGCAAATTTATTGGGCTTCCTGATAGGACTGCGAAGTCTTTATTAAGCGATGTGTCTGAGCTTGTTATGTTTTTTTAACCCCAAAGCACTGTTTTATGCACCTTGGAAAAGGGTGAATGTACTCGTTTCATGCAGACGTGTCCCATGTTTTACAGGTCTGTTTGTGGTGCGATAGCAGCAGAAGAGTGTGCTGAATACAACCGGAAAAATGTCAGGAAAAGCCCCATAACAAATTTTTTTATATATATTTTTTAACAATTTTATTTTCTGACAAAAAGAAAGCAAAACACGCTAAAGAAAATCACAATTCGCATATTTAACACAGAATACTTACTAGTCTCAAAGACACATCACCCATCCAACGAGACTAAGGCGAAGCGCCGATGCCCACATCACCATGAAAACAACAAGGCGCGCGCCGGGAGG
>JAJPZU010000162.1 GCA_021204165.1 Prevotellaceae bacterium | reverse complement strand
AAAATAATTTTGTTATAAAATATATATAAAATATTTTATTTTGGGGATGTTTTTGAAATGTGTTGACAGACTACTGCGTGTGTGTTTAGTGGTTGTGTTCACAGGCTCCTCCGTGTATGCTTGGTGGTTGTGTTCACAGACTCCTCCGTCGCTAATATATACAAGTCACACATGGTTTTACAAATTGTTGATTTATAATAGTTAGCAAAAAACAAAAAGAAGAAATTTTTCTTCAGCCACCAATAACCACCAATTACTTCAAGTGGGTCTAAGCATCGGAAATGAAAGGCAATAAGATTGATAAAAGGATACTGATTTACAGTTTCTTAGTAAGAAACGAGGATTTTGGATTACTTCATTATACTTTCCTAAAATTGCGGATTATTTATCTTTTCCTTTGTTTGTCAATGTTTACGAAGTAAATACTGAATGTAGAATGTATTTATCGCAAATAATGCTATATTTAGCCGATTATTTTGTAATTTTGCATAAGACTTAATATGTAATGATGAAATTAAACCGAATAAAAACAGTATTGGTAGAGAAAGACTTATCTCTAAAATGGCTTTCTGAACAGATAGGAAAAAGTTTCAGTACGACAAATGCCTATTGTTACAATCGCCAATAACCCTATTTAGAGACATTGTATAAATAGCCCAACTGCTTTCGGTTGAATTAAAGTAGTTGATTGTAGATGGAACAATAGAGAGGAAATAAAATGCTAAGTTCAATAATACATAACACGGATAGTTTTATTGCTTCTGTGCCAAAGTTGAGACGGAAGAAGTACGGTCAGTTCTTTACGAATATGGCTACAGCTAATTTTATGGCTTCTCTTTTCTGCTTTGATTTAACAAAACCTGAAATTCATCTGTTAGACGCAGGTGCTGGTACAGGAATACTGTCTGCTGCAGTAATTGACAAATTGATTCAGTGTGGTTATAAAGGTAGAATATATCTTACTTGTTATGAAACCGATGAACTGGTCTTACCTTTACTGAAATCCAACTTAGATTTGGCTAAGGAAGAATGCGGTATAAATTATGAGATTCTACAAGACAATTATTTGACGAGCCAATTATTTGAAGATAATCTTCTGTTTTCAGATAATGTGAAGTTCTATGACTATATTATAGGAAATCCTCCATATCTGAAAATACCAAAAGAAGCAAAGGAAGCGAAAGCGATGCCGAGCGTATGCTATGGAGCACCAAACTTGTATTTCCTGTTTTGGGCTATGGGTATTCATAATTTGAAGCAAGATTCTGAATTGGTGTATATCGTTCCTCGTTCTTGGACTTCAGGGGCATATTTCAAGCGTTTTAGGCAATATCTGTTTGAGCATTGTGTAATCACAGATATACACTTGTTTGAAAGTAGAGATAAAGTCTTTGACAGAGAATCTGTATTACAAGAAACGATTATTATAAAGGTAAAAAAGACGAAACGCATTCCTGACTATGTGTCGATTACGTCTTCTTCAACTTCCAGTTTTGAAGACATTGTACAATTTTGTGCTCCATATAAAACAGTTGTAGCTCAAAATCAGTTTGTCTATCTCATTACGAATGACAAAGATGCAACGGTTCTCAATCAGATCAATCGTTTCCCTAAAACCCTGCCTGAACTAAATTTGAAAATGCAAACTGGAATCATCGTTGATTTTAGGACAAGGGAAGTTTTACGTGACCAGTTGGAAGAAGGTGCATATCCTCTTATATACTCCCAACACATTCAAAATGGTCGTGTAACATGGCCATTAGGTAAAGAGAGTGAAGTGATTAAAACCGATAGAAAAGGATTACTACAGGAGAATAGTGATTTTCTCATGGTAAAGCGTTTTACGTCAAAAGAGGAAGAACGTAGATTGCAGTGTGGCATATATTTGAAGCAAAAATATCCGCAATTCGCATATATCAGCACACAGAATAAGATTAATTTTATCAAATGTGATTCACCATGTGTAACGTATGGATTGTATGTCCTATTGAACTCCAGTCTGTATGACAACTATTATAGGATTCTCAATGGCTCAACTCAGGTTAATTCTACGGAAATAAATCAGATGCCAATTCCAGAACGAAAAATCATTGAGGAAATGGGTAGAGAATTGATACACAAAGAATTGTCGGTTACAAATTGTAATATAATACTTAGCAAATGGATAAATTAGATATAGCAAAAGACCTATTGGCAAAACTTAATATGCCAGCCAGACAGCAAGGGGCACTTTGTTGTCTGACATTGCTTGCGATGGCAAAATTAAAGAATGAAACACCTTGGAACGATGCCACAAATGACTGGATAAGAATCCATGACATTATAGCTTTCATTGCCGATAATTATGGAGTAATATATGCAGAAAATTCAAGAGAAACTTTCCGTAAGCAAGCTATGCACCCTTTCAGAACGGCAGCATTAATAGAAGATAACGGCAAAGCAACAAATAGTCCCAATTATCGTTATCGAATTACTCCAGAATTTTTGACAGTCATTCAATCAATAAGCGACAATGAAAATTGTGTTTGCGAAAAAAGTGCATCGTTAGTGCAGTTCCTTTACAAACATGATACACTTTCCAATCTTTATGCTTCAAAAAAAAGAATGCAAAAGATGCCTGTTAAGATAAATGATAAAGATTTTACTTTTAGTCCAGGCAAACATAATCAACTACAAAAGGCAATTATAGAAGAGTTTGCTCCAAGGTTTGCACCTCATTCGGAATGCTTATATGTCGGCGATACGATTCAGAAAGATATGGTTAAAAACATAGAAAAACTTTCTGCACTTGGCTTTGATATTACATTGCACGATAAAATGCCCGATGTGGTTCTCTACCGAGAAGATAAGAATTGGATATATTTTATTGAATCTGTAACATCAGTTGGTCCAATGGACCCCAAACGAATATTGGAGATTGAATCCATGACGGAAAATGTTACTGCAGGGAAGATTTATGTAACAGCATTCCTTGATTTTGTGACATTCAAAAAATTTTCAGAACAGCTTGCGTGGGAAACTGAGGTGTGGATTGCTGATATGCCAGACCACATGATTCATCTTAATGGAGATAAGTTTCTCGGTCCGCGTTAATGATATAATTTTAAGATTTATCAAAGTCTGTAGAAATGAATAGTGAGAACATTTTTGATATTTGGCGGTTTTTAGGAAAGGGAACTCCTTTTGTTGTAAGAAGAAATGAATGGTATCATCTTTCTTATATGGTAACAAGGGGAAAGCCAAAAGGACACTACGGTGAAGCCTATGGGTATAGACCAACTGACGGGAAACCAGAAAATGGTATTACAGAAGAACAAATGACAGATTGTTGCGGTTGTGGTAATTGGGAACTTATTGAAAATCTCATAGAAAATGCTGATAATTTAAAATGGAGCCGCCTTGATGAAAGTAATACGCGAGTTCGGGATAAGACCCTGTTTTAGCAAGGTCTTATCCCGAACTCACGTAATATATACAAGCCACAAATGAGGAGTCTGTCGAGTACATCTGCCAATATATACAAGTCACACAAGATTTTACAAATTGTTGATTTATAATAGTTAGCAAAAACAAAAAGAGGAAATTTTTCTCCTGCCACCAATAACCACCAAAAAGAACCTCAAAAGTTCTGGAAGAAGTGCGCTACATTTTATCTTGAAATGATTAAAAAACAGTTTCTTAATTCGTCCAAATCAAAAGTGTTTGCTAATTTTGCAATCAAAACAAAAAAGACATGAAACCAATCTATTTTGCACCTCTCCAAGGATATGCAGACGATGCGTACAGAAGAATCCATGCAGAATTAGTAGGCGGAACAGATTTATACTTCAGTCCGTTTATACGTCTCGAACATAACAAGATGCGTAACAAAGACATACGCGACATCAATCCCCAGTACAACAAGGGAGTCAATCTTGTTCCGCAGATACTCTGCAACTCCACCAAAGAATTTGACATACTGGTCAATGCCATTGCCGACATGGGATACAAACATATAGACCTCAACATGGGATGTCCGTTCACCCTGCAAACAAGGCACGGCAAAGGAGCCGGAATATTGCAGCATCCGGATGCCGTAGAAGAAATAATGAAGGCTGTCGGCAAGAGAAACGACCTTTCTTTTTCCGTCAAGATGCGCCTCGGTCAGGAACAGGCAGACGAATGTCTGGCTCTGCTGCCCGTTCTTAATGATGCTCCGCTGGCACATATCACGGTACATCCGCGTCTCGGCATACAGCAATATAAGGGAGAAACGGACATTGACACATTCCGTAAGTTCTATGAGTCGTGCAAACACCCGATTGTTTTCAACGGAGACATTCTGACTGTGGAGGACATACACCGTACAGAAAAAGAGTTCCCCGAACTGAAAGCCATCATGATAGGACGCGGTATGCTCGCCCGCCCTTCTCTCGCCTCCGAATATGCCAAAGGAGAGGAATGGACAGCCGAAAGAAGAGTGTCGCTCATAAAGAACATGCACTCCAGACTGCTTGAGCACTATTCTTCCATCATACCGGGCGAAATGCAGCTATTGTCAAAGATGCAGACTTTTTGGGAGTTCATGGAAGCGGAAATCGGAAGAAAACAGCAGAAAAAGATTTTGAAAGCCGGGAACATGAAGAACTACATGAGAGAAGTGGCCAACGGACTCCATTGACACGACCTGCCAGAATCAGTCAGCAAAACAGAGTTTTTCGGCCGAATCCTCAAAGCAGGAAAAGCAGAGTCTGTAAAACAGCCCCACATCCCTACTGTTCGGAATCTACAAGAACGAGAGTCTCGAAATAACAAAACAAAAGCATGACATGGAAATAAAAGAGAATATAATGACGGAAGAATCCATCAAAGAAGATTTGCGCTACCTGCAACTGTTGTCACAAAGCTATCCGACCATTGCAGACGCAAGCTGTGAGGTCATCAATCTTGAGGCAATACTCAATCTGCCCAAGCCTACGGAACATTTCATAAGTGACCCGCACGGAGAAAGCGCAGCATTCAACCATGTGCTCCGGAACGCATCCGGATATGTGAAAAGAAAGGTGGAGGAAATATTCGGCAACACTCTCCGAAAAACAGAGAAAAACGAACTGTGTACGCTTATCTACTATCCGGAACAGAAACTGCAACTGATAAAGACTACGGAGAGCAATCTCGCGGATTTCTATGTCATCACACTGAACCAGCTGATAAAGGTGTGCAGAGAGGTTTCGTCAAAATACACGCGTTCAAAGATAAGAAAAGAACTGCCTAAGGAGTTCGGATATATCATCGAAGAACTGCTGCACGAATCGGAAGGAAGCTATTTCGACAAGAAATACCAATATTATAATGTGATAGTGGCCAGCATCATCGAGACACAACGTGCTGACGACTTCATCATAGCGATATGCAATCTCATACAGAGGCTTGCCATCGACCGCCTGCATCTGCTCGGGGACATCTTCGACAGAGGACAAGGGGCACATCTCATCATGGAGACCCTGTGCAACTACAATCATTTTGACATCGTATGGGGCAACCACGACATCGAGTGGTTCGGGGCAGCAGCCGGCAACCGGGCATGTATAGCCAATGTGCTGCGTCTGTCACTGCGCTACGGAAACCTTGCCACACTCGAAGACGGATACGGCATCAACCTGCTGCCGCTTGCGACATTCGCCATGGAGACGTACAAGAACGACCCGTGTACCTTGTTCAGAGTGAAAAAGATGAGCAAGGAACCTACGCACGACGAAAAGACGGAAAAGCTCATCGCACAGATGCACAAGGCTATCACGGTAATACAGTTCAAGGAAGAGGCGCACATCATAGACCGACGTCCGGAATTTGAGATGGAAGACCGCAAATTGCTCCATTGCATAGACAAGGAAAGAGGGGTGTGCAGAATCGACGGCAAGGAATATGAGATGAGCGACGTGAACTTCCCGACCATCAACCCCGAAGATGCCTACACATTGAGCAAAGAGGAGGAATCGCTGATGGAGAAGCTGCAACACTCGTTCCGCACAAGCGACAAGCTGCGACGTCACATCGACTGTCTGCTTGCGCACGGTTGCATGTATTCGATTTCCAATTCAAACCTGATGTTCCACGCATCCGTACCGTTGAACGAAGACGGAACACTGAAAGAGGTGGAGATACGGGGAAAGAAGTACAAGGGAATAGAGCTGATGAAGAAGACCGGATATATCGTGAGGGAAGCGTTCAACAGCGACTGCAACGAAGAGGAAGCCCTGTTCGCAATAGACTATATATGGTATCTATGGTGCGGAAAAAATTCGCCTCTGTTCGACAAAGACAAGATGACCACCTTTGAAAGATACTTCATCAAGGACACATCTGCCCACACGGAAAAGAAAGGATACTACTATCAATACAACGACAACGAACACATTGTAGATATGATTCTTGACAGTTTCGGTGTGCAAGGAGAACACCGGCACATCATTAACGGGCATGTTCCGGTAAAAACAATAAAAGGCGAAACACCAATAAAGGCAAACGGCAAGCTGTTGGTCATCGACGGAGGATTCTCCAAAGCCTATCAGCCGGAAACAGGTATAGCGGGATATACCCTGACATTCCACTCACGCGGTCTGGATCTTGTGCAGCACCAGCCATTCCTGTCGGCAGAAGAAGCGATACGCACAGGCAGCGACATAAAAAGTTCAACCCAGATAGTGGAAATGAACTCAAAGCGTATGCTTGTGAAGGATACGGACAAAGGAAGAATACTGCAAGCCAAAATCTGCGACTTGAAGAAACTGCTCTACGCTTATCGCAACGGATTCATCAAAGAACTGTCAAAGTAAGACCAAGCAGTCAGGCCACAAAATGCAGAAGAACAAAGACAAAAAAAACAGAATATTCGTTCACGATGTATCACTCCGTGTAATCTTATAGGCTCAAATACATATATTCAGATAAAAGATTGCCATATCAAAAAAAAGCTATACCTTTGCACGGGATGATTAATTTTATTAAGAATATAATTTTAGACTTATAAGTTTATGAATAATCCGAATGAAGTAAAAAAAGAATACGGTTACGGTGAAAACTACAATTCAGTAGGAAATGAGGAAGAATCGAGTTTTGACATCCGCATATTGTGGGTGTTGTTCTTGCGCTATAAATATTGGATAGCAGCTTCTGTCGTTGTCTGCCTCATTTCAGCATTCACCTATCTGCGCTACACAACACCGGTCTATAACATTACATCCAAGGTTCTCATCAAGGATCAGGACAAGCGTTCATATTCATCCGGCATCAACTCCAATTTTCAGGAACTGGGTTTCATGAATAGCAGTGACGGTTTCGATAATGAAATAGAAATACTCAGTACAAAGACACTGGCAAAAAAAGTAGTGCGTGAGCTGAAACTATATACTACTTATTTCTATGACGGAAATATAAAGGACAACGAAATATACGGTAAGCACAGTCCATTCCTGCTCGACTACGAGGACGGGCAGATAGACTCACTGCATGAAGCCATAGAAATAAATATCTCGAAGAATGAGGAAAACTATATGGCGAACATCAAATATAAGGATTCAGAAATGAAAAAACTTATAACCGGTTTTCCTGCCCATATCACTACGACATTCGGAAAAATCACAATAGAGCGTAACCCTCTTTTTGAAATGAATATGGCAAACATGTCGAACATAAACGACAGCCAAACGGAAGATGACGTGCTTGACCGTGATTTGATTGTACGTATCAATCCAATAGACCCTGTGGCTATATCATACACTAATAAAGTATCTATAGAACCTACATCAAAAACAACGACAATAGCACAGCTGTCTATCAATGACAACATTCCTGAGAGAGGTGCAGACTATCTGAACAAGATGATTGAAATCTATAATGACGAAGCCAGCATCGACAACAATCAGGAAGCAACAAGAACCGCAGACTTCATCGACACACGACTGGGCATCATCAGCAAAGAGCTGAATGTGACAGAGGCTGAACTCGAACAGTATAAAAAGATTTCAGGTATCACAGACTATGAAAGCGATGCAAAGGTTGATGTGACACAGAATATCCAGTATGAAACACAGATTGTGGATATTTCTACACAATTAAACCTTGTAGAGTATCTTTTGGAATATGTCAATGACAGCCATAACCACCTGCAAGTAATCCCTGCTAACATCGGATTAAAAGACAACTCTCTGTCACAAGTTATCTCCAAATACAATGAAACAATTCTGGAACGAAACAGACTGCTCAGAGTATCTTCGGAGAACAGCCCTACGGTGTCAACTCTGACAAGCGAAGCTGAAGGGTATATGGTTGGAATAAAGGCTTCTTTGAACAGTGCCAAACGTCAATTCACCATTCAGCGTAAAGACCTCATCGGACAACAGAACAAATATAACAGCAGAATATCATCTGCACCGACAAAAGAACGTGCATTGGCTGACATAAACAGACAGAAGGAAGTAAAAGCCGGACTGTATCTCATGCTCTTGCAGAAGAAAGAAGAGAATGCCATCACTCTTGCATCAACAGTATATAAAGGAAAGATGATAGAGGACCCTATTATCAATAATACTCCTATATCACCTAAGAAGAAAATCATCCTGTTAATTGCACTTGTAATAGGTATTGCACTCCCATTTGTTTATCATTACATACGCAACTTCTTCTGCTACAGAATAGAGAATGTAGAAGACTTGGCAAAACTCACAAATGTGCCGTTGCTCGGAACCGTACCATACGTGAAAGCTTTGGCTAAAGGCAACAGAACAGTGGTTGTACAGGAAAACCACAACAGCATCATGGTGGAGGTTTACAGAATATTGCGTTCAAACCTTCCATTTGTACTGAATCCTAACCAGAACGTCATTCTCTTCACTTCAACAACGACTGGCGAAGGCAAAACATCCATCGCATCTAATTTAGGAACAAGTATAGCCTTTGTCGGGAAAAAAGTGCTTATTATCGGACTTGACATTCGCAAGCCGCGATTGGCAAAGCTCTTCAAGCTTGGAAATGAAGAGATAGGTATATCAAACTTCTTTACAAGAAGACCGGACGACTACGAGTATTTGGATTCATTAATTCAAAACTCAGGTATAAGTCCTAATCTGGATATATTGGCAACAGGACCAATACCTCCAAACCCGGCAGAACTTCTCGAAAAAGAGAATTTAGGTACAGCTATCAATTACCTGAAGAAGAAGTACGACTATGTTCTCCTTGATACAGCTCCAATCGGACTTGTTTCGGACACGATGTTCATAGGAAGACATGCAGACCTCACACTCTATGTTGTACGTGCAAATTACACTCTTAAAGCAGACATGAATCTGGTAAATAACTTAGCAGCCGAAAAGCGTCTTCTTAATATTAATATAGTATTAAATGGTGCTTTGGCTGAAAACAACAATTACAGCTACAGACGCTATAGCGGCTACACTTACGGAAAGGGATACGGATATAGCTATAATTATGGTTACGGTTACGGCAAAGATTCCGAGAAAAAACTTGAGGAAGTGTAAAATAACAAAAAGTTAGAATCTAAAGTTTAATTTTGCCATGGTTATAGGTGTTGACTTTGACGGGACGATTGTAGAACATCGTTATCCAGAAATAGGCGAAGAAAGACCTTTCGCTACGGACATTCTGAAAAGACTGATTGCAGACCGCCACAAATTGATATTGTGGACTATGCGCAACGGACGACTTCTGGATGAGGCAGTGCAATGGTGCGCCGACAGAGGAGTGACATTTTATGCGGTGAACAGCAATTCACCGGAAATGTTCAAAGAAGAAAATCCACACCACTTGTCATGCAAACTCAATGCGGATGTTTTTATAGACGACTGTAATGTCGGCGGATTACCGGACTGGCCTACCATATATAAGATTATATCAAGCAAGGCAAGCTATGCCCAATTGCTTTACCAGAAATTTCAGGACGAAATGGATGAAGATGTTGAACCGCCTTCACCAAAATGGATGTTCTGGAAATCCAACAGACATTGATGTGATGACATAATAAGATTTCAGCAAGTCTGCATTGCCAAATTATTCCAACGGCTATGCAGACTTGCTGTATATATGGATTAAAGGACATTGGAAACCAAGCCGACATCTGAATCAGGCATTTTCAAAGAAGCAAACGAATCTCATTATACGTTTTTTAGTTTCTGAAATTTGTCCATTATGACATTTTTAAGTTAATTTGCAGAAATAGACTAAGAACAGACATTATGGAAATCATAAACTTTGCAGAAAGTAATACTGTCATCAATCAGTATTTGGCAGAACTCAGAGATATAAATATCCAAAAGGACAGTGCCAAATTCAGAAACAATCTTACGCGCATCGGGCAAATGATGGCATACGAAATAAGCAAGACACTGCAATATTCAACAAAGGAGGTACAAACACCTCTCGCCACAGCCACAGTGTGTACCCATGACAATCCCATCGTTTTAGGAACTATTTTCAGAGCCGGACTGCCGTTTCACCAAGGATTCCTCGACGTTTTTGACCATGCAGGAAATGCCTTTGTCTCAGCATACCGATATTATAAAGATAAGGAATGTGAAGATGTAGGCATCAAAATAGAATACATCGCCTCTCCGGATTTGACCAACAAGACATTAATCATTGCAGACCCTATGCTTGCAACCGGCGGAAGCATGGAACTCGGATACGAAGCATTCCGTACAAAGGGCACTCCTTCTGTCATTCATTTATGCTGCGTCATCGCCTCACAAAAAAGGAGTTGACTACATAAAGAAAGTTTTTGGGAATTATCCCAACGTGACCCTATGGTGCGGTGCCATAGACCCTTCACTTAATAAACATTCTTATATCGTTCCCGGACTTGGGGATGCAGGAGATTTAGCTTTTGGAGATAAAATATAAGCAGGCGCTTTTCATGCCATAATCCGACAGACAAGCTCAAGCAAGAGCGGGTTCATGTCACTATGGCATCCCACAAAATACACTTTTGAAACAAAAAAGTATGCAATAAGAGTGAAAATAGAGTTTTAGCACACTATTTTCACTCTCTTTTTTGCCATGTCTGTAAAACTTGCTAATTTTGCATCTGATTATCAACTAAAGTTTTTAATGAAAACCGATTCAGACAATTACCCCGCGAGGCATTGCGCCTCATTTGTTAATTTCTATCCAAAGTTAAGACCTTTGAACATCATCGCAAAGGCAAAGTTCCACGACACCCCTATTGTTTTGTGCATATTGCTAAGGTAGTATCTAGTAACATAATATTACAGCTACTACCAGAGAGAACATTTGAAATCACTTAACAATAATCAAAAATACACAAATATGGAACTTATCATAACATATATGCTTCTTTCACTTGCCATTTCGGCAATGTGCTCTGTACTCGAAGCCACACTTTTATCTACCCCTATGTCATTTGTCACCACACTCGAAACCCAAGGTGTGAATGGTGCACAACGGCTAAAGAACCTGAAACAGAATATCGACAGGCCTATCTCAGCCATACTCGTGGTCAATACCATTGCCAATACAGTAGGCGCATCACTTGTCGGCTCACAGGCAGCGCAAGTCTATGACAGTACAGGAGTAGGAATTGTATCGGCAGTGTTCACCTTATTAATCCTGATGTTCTCCGAGATTGTGCCAAAGACCATTGGTTCATGCTATTGGAGAAAGCTTGCCATTCCGGCATCAGGACTAATAAAAACGCTTATTGTCATCACATTCCCGCTCGTTTTTCTAATTGAACGTCTGACCCATCTTATCTCTTCCGGTTCAAACCAAGTATCAGTCAGCCGCGAAGAAGTGTCGGCAATGGTTACAGTCGGTGCAGAAGAAGGTGTGCTGCAAAAGAAAGAAAACAAAATGATTCAGAATCTTCTGAAACTTGACGAAATCACAGCCCACCAAATCATGACTCCAAGCGTGGTTGTAGCCATGGCAGACAGCAGCATGACGCTGCGCGATTTCTACAAGACCGAAGAGTACAACAATTATTCGCGCATTCCTATTTACGACGAAGACAACAGCGACTACATTACAGGGTATGTTCTCCGCCAGACAATCCTTGAACGTCTTGCAGAAGACAAGTTCAACATCCATCTGAAAGAGCTTGCCCGCCCAATACTTTCCTTCCCTGAAACAGAGCCTGTGGCAAACATCTGGGAAAAACTGCTTGAAAAGAAAGAACATATCTCCATTATTATCGATGAATATGGAAGTCTGCGTGGAATTGTCACTATGGAAGATGTCATAGAGACAATGCTTGGTTTTGAGATTGTGGATGAGAAGGACGAAGTGGTGGATATGCAAGAATATGCCAAAGCACAGTGGAAAAGAATACAGAAGAAACAACAAAAACAACCGCTCCTCCTTTTATTATAAATGGAACATCTGTCACTGCGCCGTCACATAGCTCTTGAAATAGACAGGATTCTGCAGAACCGTCTGATTGAAAGGCATCCATTGCGCCAATTGTTCTGGGAATGCACCCTCAGATGCAACCTGCACTGCCGCCATTGCGGAAGCGATTGTCGCACAGGAAGCGAACAGGCAGATATGCCTTTGGCAGACTTTCTCCAAGTCTTGGATGTAATCTCACAGCATCAGAACCCTAATGAAACATTTATTATAGTCACTGGCGGTGAACCTCTCCTGCGTAAAGACCTTGAAGTATGCGGACGTGAATTTTATCGGCGAGGCTTCCCTTGGGGCATGGTGACAAACGGAATGGAACTGACTCGCTCACGACTCAACTCTCTGATTCAATCTGGACTACACTCGCTGACAATAAGTCTTGACGGATTCGAAGCAGAGCATAACTGGATGCGCGGCAGCAAAATAGGATTCAATCGTGCAGCCGAAGCCATCCATTTAGTAAATACAGAATCAAACCTTATAAATGATGTGGTTACCTGTGTAAACACTCATAATCTTTCCACGCTACCACAATTCAAGAACTACCTGATAGAATTAGGGGTCAAACGCTGGCGACTCTTCACCGTATTTCCGGCAGGACGCGCCAAAGACGACGAAGAACTTCAGCTAAATCCTCACCAACTTCGCGAACTAATGGATTTCATTTCCTCCTCGCGCAAAGAAAAGCTTATTGATGTAAGCTACGGATGTGAAAGCTTCTTGGGTAACTACGAGGGCGAAGTAAGAGACCACTTCTTTACGTGTCAGGCAGGAGTCACTGTGGGCAGCATCCGCTGCAACGGTGACATCGGAGGATGTCTCAGCATACGAAGCGACTACACTCAAGGAAACATCTACCACGACAACTTCATGGAGATATGGAACAAGCGGTTTGAACCTTATCGCAATTATGAATGGAAGCACAACGGAGAATGCGCCGACTGCCGTTTTTTCCGTTATTGCCGCGGCAACGGAATGCACCTACGAAAAGAAGACGGGCATATTCTGGTATGTAACTACAAGAGGATGTTCCCCGACAAAGAATAACAACATGAGGCATACAAACTTTTGAGATACTCTCCCCAAAAGCTTGTATGCCTCAACTCTTAAATACAAAAGGCTGCTTTCAAGAATCTATCGAAGTTCCGGAAAATCAATTCCGTATGAGTTCCAACACCAATACTTTCTTGGTATTCGAATCAACCCTGAATATTTCCGAACTTCTTTCGCCCACAACCCATGCTATTTCGCTACCGTCACAGATGACCTTCTGGACTTCTTTTTCAAACCTGCTGAGCTTTATATCCGTCATGAAGTCGCTCAACAGCTTGGTTCCATGCAGTCCAAACGGAGAGAAGGTATCCCCCAAGCGAACTGTGCGTATGGTCAAAGGTCCGTGCATCTTATCCACATCAAGATAAGCAAAACGCTTGTCCGGATTAATCACAAGCTGCTCCTTATCTATAATCTTATAGTTAATCGTGCCACATCCCTCTATCAACATTGTTCCTTCATGTGAGGCAAAGCGGAACTTGCGTTCAATCTCCACCTCCTCTGTCTGAGTCGGAGCTATTATCATCTGTCCCCGGTCAATAAGCAGCCGCCACTTCTTCGCACTGAATATATGCCCCGGATTTCCCTTCATCGCCTTGATAATATCCTCTTCCTGAGAACGCGTAAAGCCCAAAGGACTGAGAATCTCATGCATAACGGAACGAGGAGAAACACACTCCTCCACCTTCTTTATATCTATAAGGCGAGTATTGCCCACAGATCTGAGACATCCGGATATATCTTCATTTATAGCCTTCTCATACACCTTGCAGGCTTCATTCAGATTTTCTATGGCAGAAGCCATATTGGCAGAAGCAGAAAGATTGATAGTATTCAGAACAGGCAGCACATCCAGACGAATCTTGTTTCTACTGAAAACATCCAGCTTGTTCGAACTGTCTGTCACATACTCCTGTCCCTTACGTTCAAGATAATCAAGAATGTCCTTACGGCTTACGCACAGCAAAGGACGGACAATCTTGCCATTGCGAGACGGAATGCCGCACATGCCGTGAATACCGCTTCCTCTGACAAGATTCAGCAACAATGTCTCCACATTATCGTCACGATGATGCCCCACAGCCACCGCCTGAGCACCACTCTCTTCCAACACATCCTTAAAATATGAGTATCTGAGTTCGCGCGCTGCCATCTCAATACTTATGCTTCGCTCTGCCGCATACTGCACAGTGTTGAACCCTTTCACATACAGCTCCATGCCCAACTTTTCACATAACTGCCTTACAAAGTCCTCATCCCTGTAACTTTCCTTGCCACGAAGATGAAAATTACAGTGTATCGCCCCGCATTCATATCCCACACTCTTCAGAACAAGCAGAAGACACACAGAGTCGGCTCCTCCACTGAGTGCGACCAGCACTTTACCGGACTGAATGTCGAGCAGCTGATTATCTCCGATAAACCGGCTCACGCATTCTTCAATATTCGTCAAGTTTCCCATGCAAAATACCTTTCTTTTAATTTTCAACATTCACATTTTCATCTGCACGAAATCATCTGCACAAAAGTAAAACAATTGCGCAAGAAGGCAAGTGATTTTACTTTATTTTTTAATTAAACCCGCCAAAAAAGTATTTTAAGTGCAAAAAAAGGCACAAAAAATTTGTATAGAATGCCAAAACGAACTACCTTTGCACTCGCAAAACAGGAACGGTGCCTTGGATGAGTGGCTTAGTCTACGGTCTGCAAAACCGTCCACGGCGGTTCGAATCCGCCAGGCACCTCTTAGGAAAACAGGAACAGCGTAATTGACAAAACGGTCAGTTGCGCTTTTTTTATTCCAAGAGGATTTTTTTCGATTTATTCCTGAAATTTTAATTTGTGATTATGGAAAAACTTATCAGAAATTCAATCGTAGCACTTGCTATCACCGCACTGTCAGCAGCATGTTCAGATGATGACAACAACGCATCTGTGGCAAATCGTATAACCACTCCCAATACGACCGGATACAGCAAGCTGGTCAGCGTGGAGCGCGCAGGCAGTTTTCAGAACATGTACGCATGGAAATTCGGATACAGCGGAAACAATCTTGTGCAAGCCGTAAGCACATTGCAGCATAGCAACGACATGCAATCAGAGGGGAACAAGGCTAATTACAATCTCTCGTATGGAGAAAGAAATATAGGAATATCCACAAACGGCATTCCCATGTCCGTTACGCTGAACGAAGATGCACTGGTGTCAAAAGCCACAAGTGGGAACACCACATACAGCTACTCATACACGGGAGGCTATCTTACATCATGGAAAGTGCTGTATCAGAACAACGGATTCGGAGGAAGTTCAACCAAAGGAGCGGCGGCAGAACTGTCCAGAACTGTAAATGGAAATATAACTGAAATAAAGTACACACCAAGCGCAGATGCCTTGGACATTTACGATACTTATACTTTTGAATATACACAAGACGACAACGTAAACGGTCTCTTGCCGGAAACAATATCCAAGATAATGGGCTGTGAAGGTTTCGAGTATATCTACTATGCAGGTCTGCTGGGACGTGGCACACAAAATCTGGTCAAGAGCATTACCGTCAAACACAGCAAGAACGAAGAAGAAACTGTGTATGAGTTCTTCTACAATTTCGACTATAACGAGAATGTGGTTACTTGCAGCTATGGCAAGGGAAGCCAAGCTGTAGTTGTTACATACAAATATCAATAAGGAAATTCAACCGGAATAAGGTTTATTTCTATTGTAGTTGCAGCAGGAGGTGTGCTTTACAATTTTTGCAGTTGTAAAGCACACCTCCTTTTTTGGGTCAGCGGATTTTCGACAGAGTCCTCCGTGTGTGACTTGTATATGTTAGCAGACGTATTCGACAGACTCATCATGTATATTTAGCAGGATGTATTCGACAGACTCCTCATGTATATTTTGCAGGATGTATTCGGCAGACTCCTCATGTATATTTTGCAGGATGTATTCGACAGACTCCTCCGTCGCTAACGCGCCACCTCCCCTAACTTAGGGGAG
>JAJPZU010000134.1 GCA_021204165.1 Prevotellaceae bacterium | reverse complement strand
AGCGACGGAGGAGTCTGTCGAATACATCCACAAATATATACAAGTCACACATGAGAAGTCTGTGAATACGACCACAAAGCATCCGACACAACACATGAGGAGTCTGTCGAAAACACCTGCCAAATATACATGAGGAGTCTGTCAAGAACATCCCACTAAATATACATGAGGAATTTCTTGTCTGTTTGTGGTGCGAGTGAACTGACGACAGTAAATTATAGAGTGCAATTGTAATGCCATGTTTTGGAAAATATCTAACTTTGCCTTGTAATCATAGAATACAGATAGCAATGACATACGTATGGATTAGTGCTGCGGGATTGTGTGTAGCCACATTGTTCGGAACTTTGATTGGTTTCATGATTAAAAATCTTCCGCATAAGTGGAATGATACCATTCTCGGATTTTGTGCCGGCTTGATGCTTGCTGCGTCTGTTCTGGGCCTGATTCTTCCTGCCTCGGAACTGGCGGGGAAAGAGCAGTGGTGGATTGTGGCTGTCGGTGTGATTGGCGGAGCTTTGTTTCTCAATGCGCTTGATATGTTCATTCCGCACCTCCATCGTATAGCAGGAATTGATCCGGAGAAGCATGTCAATAATGCAAGAATAAACAAGATTCTCCTTTTTGTAATGGCAGTAGCACTGCACAAGCTTCCGGAAGGCATTGCGACCGGAGTCGGATTTAATTCGGAGAATCTGGATGGAGCTTGGACTGTCACATTGGGCATTGCAATTCAGAATATTCCGGAAGGAATGGTTATCATATCTCCACTGCTGCTTGCCGGAGTAGGCAAGATGCGTACACTGGTCATTTCATTATTCATAAGCCTGCTTGAAGTTGTCGGTGTGTGGATTGGTTATGCAGCCGGAAGCTTGTCGGCAATATTCCTTCCGGCAATGCTTGCTTTTGCGGGAGGCTCCATGCTCTATGTGGTCAGTGACGAGATGATTCCGGAGACTCATGCGCATGGTTATCAGAAAGCGGCAACCTATGCGCTGCTTGTCGGCTTTATGGCTTTGTTGTTTCTTGACAAAGTGTTTGATTGAGTTTTGCAGAGTCTGACGAAAATCGTTTATTAATATACAATATAATATATAGTAAAGATGAATTTATATAAAGGTATAGTGACAACATGTTTTTCGCTTTGTCTGTCACAGGTTAATGCCCAACAGAATGTAGTGGTCTCAAATAGTGAACAGGAGGGAGGAAAAACAGCTGAGCTGGTTATGGCAAAGATAAAGAATGATATTGTTCAGAACACAAAATTCGGGGGATATATTATAGGTAAAGCTTCTGCATCAGACCGAGACTTGAGTGCTTCAAACAAGAGCCATACAAACTTTGATTTGCGCCTTGTTCGTTTATATGTAGATGGGAAAGTCATGGATTTTCAGTACAAGCTGCAAATGGAGGTGAACGGTGTGAGCGGCACATCGACAGAAAAAGGACCGCGCATTGTGGATGCTTGGGCTGAATGGCAACGCTTTGGCTTTGCAAAGATTAGATTCGGACAGTTCAAGCGAGCTTTTACGTTTGAAAATCCGATGAATCCGTGGGATGTCGATTTCGGAGCCTACAGTCAGTTGATAGACAAACTTGCCGGAATGAACGACAGGGTGGGAGAACATGCTTCTAACGGAAGAGATTTGGGCATACAGGTACAAGGCGATTTTCTGCCTTCCGGACATGACCGTCATAAATTGTTGCACTATCAGGTTGGGGTGTATAACGGTCAGGGAATCAATCATGCTGATGCAAATAATTCCAAAGATGTTATCGGAGGCATCAGTGTATTGCCTGTGAAGAATTTGGCTATAGGTTTGTTCGGCTGGAGTGGAGACTATACCAAAAACGGAGTGACTGTTGATCGTAACCGTATGGCTTGCGGACTGAAATATGACGGCAAATGGAATGTGAGAGCGGAATATGCTGTGAGCGAAGGTCATAAGGTGTCCGATTACTCGACAGACGAGAATGGCAGTACAGTTGTTTCCGGAAGCGACAAGGCGGATGCTTGGTACATCGGTGTGGGTGCTCCTGTTACAGACAAGCTAAAAGTATATGCAAAATGGGATGTCTATCGA
Source organism: Prevotellaceae bacterium (assembly GCA_021204165.1). Lineage (GTDB taxonomy): Bacteria > Bacteroidota > Bacteroidia > Bacteroidales > Bacteroidaceae > RGIG8745. Next base: position 14,439 of record JAJPZU010000134.1, on the reverse strand, counting down.
GACACGAAGTCTTGGTCTTCTCAGAAAAGTATTTATGCGTTGTCTGCAAACTACTATTTCTGCAAGAATCTGAAATTGCAGGCAAACTATAGCTATACATGCGACAAGACGACTGCGGCTGACGGCCATTATAACACTTTTGACATGCAGCTTTATGTGAGATTCTAAGCAGCTTCTAAACTTCTCATATTGTTTTAAGCGGATGTATTCGACAGACTCCTCCGTCGGATACATCCGCTTAAAACAACAAAGAAATACACTTGAAATCTATTTTTCAGATTCTGACACATTTATTTTTCGATACTCCAATAACATGCGCATTGTAAAAGAGTAGGGGGTTTTATATCGTTTTTCACCCTCTCCGGCGAAACTCAGCACATATAATCGCTGTGGCAATGGCTACGTTTAAAGATTCGCTTGTCTGGCGACCGGCCGGATAGTTGGGTATATAAAGCCTGTTGGTGACAAGTTCTGCCACTTCTGCCGACACCCCTCTGCCTTCATTTCCCATGACAACAAGCCCCCGTTGTTCGAGTTGCTCCGAATAAATGTTGTCTCCGTCAAGGAACGTGCCATAGACAGGAGTGCCGGAAGGTAGAGAGCGGATGAGTTCCGGCAAGTCGCAATAGTGTATGCACACTCTTGCCATGCCTCCCATGGTGGCTTGCACTGTTTTTGGGTTATAGACATCGGCGGAGGACTTGGAGCAGAAGATGTGTTCTATTCCAAACCAGTCGGCAAGACGTATGATGGTGCCTAAATTCCCCGGATTCTGTACTCCGTCAATGGCAATGCAGAGATTCTTTTCAATGATGTCGGAAGTGAACGGATGCTCATGCTGCCGGAAAACAGCGAGAACTTTCTGAGGCGTATCCAGAAAACTAATTTTTCGGAGTTCTTCTTCCGTTACAATGTCTGTCGGGTATGTTTCCGTCAGTACCCTGTTTTCTTCGGCCCATTCGGCTGTGGATGCAATGTACAGACATTCAAAGTGACCGATAAGTTCTTCTATGAGTTTGGGACCTTCCGCCACAAATGCCTTCTCTTCTTTCCGCTTTTTTTTCAGTTCAAGCGAATGTATGTATTTAATTTTGTTCTTGCTTATCATGCCGCAAATCTACAAATCATTTTTCATTATGGAAGTTCTTTACCGGATAAAAGTATGTGTTTATGCCCTTTTTCTTGTCTTTTATTGTTAAACGCTGTATCTTTACACTAAATTTGAGAATACAGATGGGAAAGAATACCCTACACATCGTTTTAGTAATATTTGTCCTTGCTCTTTTATGTTCTTGTTCCGTAAGCAAATACATAGAAGACGATTATTTCTATTTGAAGGAAATCAAGGTCACATCGGATAATGATAAGGCGATTAAAGAATATGCTCTGACTGATTACATACGTCAGACTCCAAACACAAAATGGTTCGGGGCGAAAGTTCCGATGAAACTCTATTGTTTGTCGGGGACTGACACGACAAGCTGGAAGTGCAAGTTTTTCCGTAAACTTGGAGAAGCTCCGGTGGTTTATGACCATACGTTGTCAAGGAAATCCAAGGAGGACATGCGACTGACGTTGGTCAATGAAGGGTATATGAACGCTGAGGTGGACTTGGACGAAAGCTTTACCGGGAAAATCTTGTCGCTGGGATATATCGTACATCTTGGCGAAAGATACTCCATACGTAATGTCAGAAGAAATGTGGCTGATGCGAAGCTGTATGAAATCATTTGCAGAAATGATACTGTAAACTCTTTATTGAGAGCCGGAATGCCGTTCAATGTCAACCAGATTAACGAGGAGCGTTCTCGCATCACCACGATGTTGAAAAACATGGGATATTATAAATTCAATAAGGATTACATTACATTTACTGCCGACACCTGTTCCGGAAGTACGGAGGTGGATATAACTGTCAATGTGAAATTGCATCTTGAGAACGGACATTCCCGTCCGGAGAATCATCGTCAGTTCAGAATCGGTGAGATTAAATACATATCAGACATTACTTCTACGGAACTTCATATAGACAGTGTGACTCATAACGGTGCCAAGATTCTGTATAATAACAAACTTTATTTTCGTCCGAATCTTCTCACGTCAAACACGATGTTCGGGAGTGGTGAACTTTATAGCGAAAGTAAGTTGCACCGCACATATTCCAACTTTACACGTCTGCAAGCCGTGTCTTATTCTAATGTCCGGCTTGTGGAACGTCAGGGCACGGACACGCTTGATTGCCGCATCATTGTGAATCACAGTCGCCCGTATTCTGTGAGTTTTGATGTAGAAGGAACAAACTCAGACGGAGATTTGGGAGCGGCGGCCTCTGCATCGTTGCAGCACAAAAATCTGTTCAGAGGCTCGGAGACATTGACACTGAAACTGCGTGGCGCATACGAGGCGATTACAGGGCTTGACGGATATGACGGACACAATTATACGGAGTTTGGCGGTGAGATAAGACTTAACTTCCCGATGTTTCTTCTTCCTTTTGTCAACCGAAACTGGGGAGCGGGGCATAATGCGACATCTGAGATTTCGCTTCAATATAACAGGCAGAACCGTCCGGAGTTTAAGCGAAGAGTGTTTACGGCGGCATGGCGGTATCGCTGGAACAGCCGCGACCAGCATATTTCCCATCGTTTTGATCTCCTTGAACTGAATTATGTATATATGCCGTGGATGTCGAAAACCTTCAAAGAACAGTATCTTGATTCTCTTGGCAAGACGAATGCCATATTGAAATATAACTATGAGAATTTGCTCATCACGAAACTCGGATATACCTACACGTACAATTCTCTTGGAAATGCTGCTACTACATACGGGAAGAATGCTTATACATTCAGAGCTAACATCGAGACTTCCGGAAATGTGCTGAACGGAATAACATCGCTTGTCAACGGAGAGCGTAATGCAGAGGGACAATATACATTCTGCGGCATTGCATACGCGCAGTATGTAAAGGGCGATCTGGATTATGCGCGCAGTGTGAGGATAGACAAGAACAACTCGGTTGCCTTTCATGCTGTTCTTGGAGTGGCATATCCGTATGGCAATTCTAAGATTCTTCCTTTTGAGAAGAGATATTTTGCGGGAGGCGCCAACAGTGTGCGCGGATGGTCTGTGCGCTCATTGGGTCCCGGAGCCTATTCAGGCAGCGACAAAGGCATCAACTTTATCAACCAGTCGGGAGATATAAAACTGGATTTCAGCCTTGAATACCGGGCTTTCCTGTTCTGGAAAATCAATGGTGCTTTATTTGTGGATGCCGGAAATATATGGACTATCCGCGACTATAAGGATCAGCCGGGAGGAGCATTCAAGTTTGATGAATTTTATAAGCAGATTGCCGTGAGCTATGGAATCGGTTTCAGAGTCAATCTTGACTTTTTCATTCTCAGGTTTGATGGAGGTATGAAGGCTGTCAATCCTGCATATCGGGGAAAAGGAAAGTATCCTTTGATACATCCTGACTTTGGACGAGACTTTGCTTTCCACTTTGCTGTGGGACTGCCGTTCTGATTGTGCGGCAGACTGACAAAGTGAAAAGTGCGTTTCAAATCATTTCTCTTGTAAATGTGAAAACTCAAAAAAATATAGTAACTTTGCGAATTGGAAAAGACAATAAATGCAAAAACAATAAATATATGTACAGAACACACACATGCGGAGAACTCCGCCTTAGTAATGCCGGACAGACAGTAACACTTGCCGGATGGGTGCAGCGCGTGCGCAAGATGGGAGGTATGACTTTCGTCGATTTGCGCGACCGCTATGGTATTACACAGCTTGTATTCAATGAAGAAGTTGATGCCGAACTTTGTGGACGTGCCAACAAACTTGGACGCGAGTACGTTGTGCAGATTACCGGCACGGTAAATGAACGTTACAGCAAGAATGAGAATCTGCCGACAGGTGATATTGAAATTATTGTCAGCGAACTGAATCAGCTCAATGCTTCTGAGGTTCCTCCGTTTACGATAGAAGACAACAGTGACGGCGGAGATGATATTCGTATGAAATATCGTTATCTTGACTTGCGTCGTTCTTGTGTCCGTCAGAATCTGGAACTGCGACATAAGATGTGTATTGAGGTGCGCAATTACTTGTCTAATCTTGGCTTCCTTGAGGTGGAGACACCGATGCTCATCGGTTCTACACCGGAGGGTGCACGCGACTTTGTTGTGCCTTCTCGTATGAATCCCGGACAGTTCTACGCTCTTCCGCAAAGCCCTCAGACGCTGAAACAGTTGCTCATGGTGGCAGGCTTCGACCGGTATTTCCAGATTGTCAAGTGCTTCAGGGATGAGGACTTGAGAGCAGACCGTCAGCCGGAGTTCACACAGATTGACTGCGAAATGAGCTTTGTGACTCAGGAGGACATTATACAGACTTTTGAAGGTATGGCAAAGCATCTGTTCAAAGAACTTCGCGGTGTGGAACTGAACGAACCGTTCCTTCGTTTGCCTTGGGCTGAAACTATGCGCAGATTTGGTAGCGACAAACCCGACATGCGTTTTGGTATGGAGTTTGTTGAACTCATGGATGTACTTAAAGGTACCGGGGAGTTTGCTGTGTTTGACTCTGCCGAATATATAGGCGGTATATGCGCTCCGGGCTGTGCTGCATATACTCGCAAACAGATTGACCAACTGACTGATTTCGTCAAGCGTCCGCAGATTGGAGCCAAAGGACTTGTATATGCACGAGTACAAGAAGACGGAACTGTAAAGTCCAGTGTTGACAAGTTCTACAGTCAGGAAGTGCTTGGAAAACTGAAAGACAAGATGCAGGCAAATCCGGGTGACTTGATACTTATCCTCAGTGGTGACGATGCGATGAAGACCCGCAAGCAGCTTTGTGAGCTTCGTCTTGAAATGGGAAATCGTCTCGGACTCCGTGACAAGAATAAGTTTGCTCTTCTTTGGGTCACAGAGTTTCCTATGTTCGAGTGGAGTGAGGAAGAAGGCAGGTTGATGGCAATGCATCATCCGTTTACACATCCGATGGATGAAGACATAGATTTGCTTGATACCAATCCGGCAGCTGTTCGTGCTGACGCATACGATATGGTTTGCAATGGTATTGAAGTCGGTGGAGGTTCAATCCGAATCCATGACCCTAAGCTTCAGGCGAAAATGTTTGAGATTCTCGGATTTACTCCTGAGCGTGCACAGGAACAGTTCGGCTTCCTCATGAATGCCTTTAAGTATGGTGCTCCTCCTCATGGAGGTCTTGCATACGGTCTTGACCGTTGGGTAAGTATTTTTGCAGGTCTTGACTCTATACGCGACTGCATTGCATTCCCGAAGAACAATAGCGGACGTGATGTGATGCTTGACGCTCCTGCTGCAATCGACCAAAAACAGCTGGACGAACTGGCTTTGAGAATTGATTTGCCAAACAACGAATAAATAAATAAGGATAGAGTGGGGCATATCTTGTAGTGGATACACGTTCTCGTGACTCCCACATAATAGCCCTTTGATTGGCACATAATTTTAGCTGGTCTTACATTATAATGAGGGTGTATCAAATCGAAGAGATTTGGTACACCCTCATTAATTTTAAAGAAAGCACATTATATATGTGCGGACAATGCGTTGAAAACATATTGTCTGTGCAGAGAGGAATGAAAAACAGTGCGCTAAAAACTTTAATCAGCACTGCCGATTATAAAAACGGCACTGCTGATTATGTAAACGGCACTGCTGATTATAAAAACGGCAGTGCTGATTAAAGTTTTCAGCGCACTGTTTTTCATTCCTCTATGCACTGTTTTTAAGTCCTCTCTGCACTATTTTTCATTTCTATCTGCACAGATATTTTTATTTTATCCGCAAATGCTTAATTAAAATTTTCTCTTCGCCACCGGCAAAAAGCCGTTCCAAGTGTTTATTTACATTCCAGTCGAACATATCATTTTTCCAAATCGGGATATGCCGTTTTAGCATGTTTTTCGCTGTTTCTGAGCAAGTGCATCCTTCCTATTTTAGGCAGGAAATTCGTGAATGCCCTGCATAATAAGAAGAAATAAAAAACAACAGAAAAATTTAACGAAATATGAATGTGACAAAGCCGCCTCAACCAAACAAATTTGATTGAGGCGGCTTCTTGTATATGGCACTTCTGTGTTCTTTTTAATCTATTATGGCATCTTTTTCCGGATTGTCATAAAAGTCAAATAGTAAATCTATCTGTTCCATACTTGTCCTTCCTGTTGAAAGCGGCGGTATGGAATCATGAGAGAAAAATCCGCTGCCAAGAATATCAAATGCTTCGTGACTGTGATAATTCTGAATGTCGGAGTTTTCGGCTTTGCAAAGTATGAAAAGTTTATATATAGGAAGATTTGTCGGAGGATAATTCCATTTGCGGTAATCGAGCAGCATCAGCAGACGGACTGGAGTTACTTTCAGACCGGCTTCTTCCCATGCTTCTTTTACTGTAGATTGGGATGGTGTCTCACCGACATCGCTCCAACCTCCCGGCAGTGCCCATTTATTGTCGCACTTCTCATGAGACAATAGAATCTCGCGTTTACTGTGATGGAATATGACAGCACGTACATCAACTTTCGGTGTTGCATATTCTTTGAGCAGATTGAACGAAGACGAAATATCTTCGGCAGGAAGTTCGGTTATGATATGGAGCATTTCATCGCTGAGCGCAAGCATATTGCCATAACGCTCACGCTGGTAATCGTCCGTATCATAGCACAGTCCGGTCTGGGCCATGCCGCGAAGTTCCTGTGAGATTTCTATCAGACGGTCAATGCTTTTCATGACTAAATGTTTAGGCTGTCAAGTTCGCTTATATTCTTATTTACAACTTCATCCGTAACCTCGTAGTTCTGCAAACTGCCGCTGAGATACATGTCGTATGAAGCCATATCAATAAGTCCGTGACCGGAAAGGTTAAACAAAATAACCTTCTCCTCTCCTGTTTCTTTGCATTTGTTCGCTTCTCTGATTGTGGCTGCGATGGCATGACAAGATTCCGGTGCAGGTATGATTCCCTCTGCACGTGCGAATATCATTCCCGCATCAAATGATTCAAGCTGCTGAATATCTACAGCTTCCATAAGATTGTCCTTGAGAAGCTGGCTGACAATTGTTCCGGCTCCATGATAGCGCAATCCGCCGGCATGAATATTCGCCGGCATGAAATTGTGTCCAAGAGTGAACATTGGCAGGAGTGGAGTATATCCGGCTTCATCGCCGAAATCATAACGGAACACGCCTCTTGTCAGTTTTGGACATGATGCAGGTTCGGCAGCAATGAAGCGAGTCTTTTTCCCTTCATTTATATTGTGTCTCATAAATGGGAATGCAATGCCTCCGAAGTTTGAACCTCCGCCGAAGCAGGCAATGACCATGTCCGGATATTCTCCCGCCATTGCCATCTGTTTTTCAGCTTCAAGTCCGATGACAGTCTGATGGAGTGTAACATGATTGAGCACAGAACCGAGAGTATATTTGCAATTGGGTGTTTGGGTTGCCAGTTCTATGGCTTCTGATATGGCTGTTCCAAGAGACCCCTGACAGTTAGGTTCGCGAGTCAGGATATCTTTTCCTGCGCGAGTGGACATTGAAGGCGAAGGAGTTACCTGTGCACCAAATGTCTGCATGATGCTCCGTCTGTATGGCTTTTGGTTATAGCTTATCTTAACCTGATAGACAGCAGCTTCCAAACCGAAAACCTTTGCCGCATACGACAATGCCGCGCCCCATTGTCCTGCACCGGTTTCGGTAGTGACATTGGTCACACCTTCCCTCTTGCAGTAATAGGCCTGTGCCAAAGCTGAATTTAGTTTGTGAGAACCAACCGGGCTTACACTTTCATTTTTGAAATATATGTGAGCTGGTGTACCCAGAGCTTTTTCCAACCCGTATGCGCGTACAAGCGGAGTGCTGCGGTAGTACTTGTACATTTCACGCACCTCCTCCGGAATATCTATCCATACATCCGTTGTGTTCAGCTCTTGTCTGGACACTTCTTCTGAGAAAATCGGATACAAATCTTCTGCTTTTAACGGAGTCTTGGTTTTGGGGTTGAGTGGGAGCATTGGTTTGTTGGGCATTTCAGCCTGAATGTTATACCACTGCATAGGTATTTCGTCTTCCGGTAGGATGAATCTCTTTGTCATTTTGTTCGTTTTTTTGAGTGTTTTTGAATGTAAAAGTTACTAATTGCCGGCAAAGATAGTCATTTGTGCTTAATATAAAGCGATTCCTCTATAAAAATTGAGAATCTTATGTCTGAAAACAAAAGTGTATTTGGCTTGTAAATGTTCTGACACAGACTTCATATATTTTGTTTTGGATTCCTGATATTCTGTCGCATTGGCTTTCCCATTTTCATATTTGCGGCTCATCAGAACAAACGAACTGTAGCTTGCTTCTTCTGCCGTCTTGCTTGACATGCACTGTTTTTGAGCGGCTACAGCATTGTAGTATGCCTGCTGAATTTCCTTATATAAACTTTTACGGACATCTTCAAGCTGAAGCTGCTGGGAACGGAACTGGAGACGAGCTGCCCGTATGTTGTTCCGTGTGGCAAAACGATTGAAAACAGGGATGGACAAAGAGATTCCTATATATTTATTGAAGTTGTCTCTCATCTGTGAGCCGAAAGACGGAGCCGTAAATCCGGAAGTCTTATAGTAGTTGCTACCAAGACCTGCTCCCAGACGAAGAGAAGGAAACAGTCCGCTCCGCGCTACGTTTATACTTTTCTCCGCACTTTCCAAACGGTATTTCTCAGCCATGATTTGCGGTTTGTTCAATGAAGCTTCTGCAAATATTTCGTCCGGAGAAACAAGTGCAATATCCTTTATACTGAGTTCCTGTGAGGCTTCTTCCGGCTGTGCAATATCAAACTTTTCCGGAGTGGGAAGTTCAAGAAGCTGAGAAAGATCCAGCAATGCAAGCTGTACGGCATTCTCCTGCAATGTGACGGACAGGGCATCACTGGCGGCCGCAGCTTCGGCTTCGGCAAGTTCAGAGTCCGAGCGTTTCCCGTTGTCATAGAGCGCATGTATCCTTTGGAGTTGCATTTTGCTAAATTCCTGCTGACGATATGCCACGTCGAGAAGTGCTTTCTGATATAATGCCTCCAGATAAAGAGAAGTGACTTGTATGCTGATGCTTTCACGGGCTTTCTCCAAATCTGCCGCTGTCGCCATGAGGTCAAGCTTTCGTGCCCTGATTTCGTTTGTAATCTGACCTCCGGTGAAAAGCGGTACATCCGTACTGAGACCAAAGCTTGTGCTCTGTGTGTTGCGGTTGGCATACGTGTTATCCACTGTAAGTCCACGTCCGAAATTGAAACTTTGACTGGCGGAAGCCGACAAGCCGGGAAGTCTGCTGTTCTTAGCCGTACTCAATGAGTTGCGCCTGTTTTCCAGTGCGTTCTCTTGCTGCTTTATCTGTATATTCTCAGACAATGCGTGCTCAATACAACGTTTCAAATCCCATGTTTCTTGGGCACGGCTTCCCTGACAGGCTGTTGTCAAAAGCAGGGCGAGCAAATATGTTTTACTTTTGTGTGTCATTTTTCTCTATTCCTCGTATTTTTTTCATTAGCTTTTACACCGCTTTTTATCTCTATCTTCATGCCGTCGCTTATTCCTGTGACTACGTTACGCTTGACAAACTTTTGTTCCGGCACACTGTCGGTAAGCACATAGATGAATGTACTGTCTCCGCTAAATTCCAAAGATGATTCCGGAACAGCAATCACCTTTTCCGCATGTTCGAGCACAATCTCCGCATTCGCGCTGTATCCTGAACGTATGGCCATGCTGTCCGGCAAATCTATCGCCGCTTTTATTTCAAACTGGTTGGCTCCGTTTTCCTCTATTCCTTTTGGTGAGATATATTCCAGAGTGGCGGAAAGACAGATGTCTTGCAAGGCTCCGATGGTAATTCTCACAGGCATGTTCTCGTGTACTCTCCCCACTTCCGTTTCGTCTATTTTCCCTTTGAATATGAGATCCGACATGTTTGCCACTGTGGCAATGGTGGTTCCGTCATTGAATGAGTTGCTGAGTATAACCGAGTTGCCCACTTTCACCGGAATGTCAAGTATAAGTCCGTCAATAGTAGAGCGTATGAGTGTCGTACTCATGTTTGCATTGCTGAGGGATATGCCTTCAAGGACAATGTTGAGCGCGTCTTTTGCATTGCTCATTTCAGCTTCCGCCTGACGCAGTTTCACCTCACTGTTCTCATATTCTTCCGCACTCACCACCTTGTCTCTATAAAGTTTTTCCATACGTCCATAGTCTGTTCTTGCCTGTTTAAGGGATATTTCTGCCAGACGTACTCTGTTTTCCGCAGAACTGAGACTACCCATGTCCGGTATCACTTTCACTTTTGCAATCACTTCGTCCTTCTTCACCGTTTGTCCCGCTTCTTTATAAAGCTCTGCGATGATGCCCGATATTTGCGGCTTGATGTTGACTTCGTTCCGCGGCTCTACTTTTCCGGTGATGATTGTGGTCTTTTTGATGTCGCACACTTCAGACGTGTTCACTTCATATACGACAGGTTTTGTCTGTGATTTGTTGTAAAGGAATACGAATGTTCCTATAAAAACTGCTCCGACTGCCACTATTGCAGCCCATTTCAAGAATTTCTTCATTGTAGATATTATTTTTTGTTTTTTTATTCGTATGAAATTTGATTCATGCTTTACTCGTCTCTCATTGCCTCCACCGGTCTGATGCTCATTGCCCTGTATGCCGGTGCAAGTCCGGCAATGATTCCTAATAAGGAGAGCATCAGAGCCGCTCCGACTGCCAGCGAGAATGTAATCTGAAAATGTGCTTCTGATTCATCTCCGCTGACAATACTCTCTATACCTTGAAGCGACATGACAGCAAGCGTGATGCCGCTCATTCCGGCAAGAAGTGTCAGCACAACGCTTTCGCTGATTATCTGGACCAAAACGTCAAAGGGCGTTGCACCGATGGCTCTCCGTATTCCGATTTCAGAAGTGCGCTCCTTCACCGTCACCATCATGATATTGCTTACACCTATCGCTCCCGACAACAGTGTGCCGAGTCCAATCATCCATACCAGAATGCTGATGCCGCCGAACAGGCTTTCAACCATTCCGAACATCGCCTCTGCATTCACTTTTACCACAGCATGAGTGTCGTCGGGACTGATGAAATGATTGCGCTTGACAACTTCTTCAATCTTGTCCTGCACCTTTGACACTTTGAATCCGGGGCGAGCCGTGAAACACAGCATATCTACAACTTTTCCCCGGTTGTATGTCTGCTGCATGGTGGTGAACGGAATAGTGACAGCGGTAAGCGGATTGCTGTTGATGTTGATTCCGTTTCCGCTCAAACCGCTTACTCCTACGACTCTGTAATATATTCCATCCACTTCAATGAACTTTCCGCAAACATCTTCCTGACTGTCCGGAAAAAGTTCCTCGACGACACGTTTTCCGATGATACAGACCTTGCGTTTGGCTGCTATATCCATATTGTTGAGGTCTCTTCCACTGCTTATTTTAGGATTGTCGATAACAGAATATTCCGGATAGACACCTTTCACCGAGACTGACATTGCCTTTGTATGGTGCTTGGCTTTTGCGTTCCAGTTGCTGACCGACGGTGTAATCACCTCCACTTCAGGAACAATTGCGCGTATGCGGTCAACGTCAGAAATCTCCAGATTCCACCATCTTCCCTTTTTGAATCCCTTGTAAGGCTCACTCGTCGTATTTGCCGCTATAAATCCGGAGTTGGTTGCAAATCCGGCAAAGTTCTGCGCAAGGGTCGATTCAAGCCCTTTGCCGCCTCCAATGAGCAACACAAGCATGAATATTCCCCAGAAGATGCCGAAAGCGGTAAGAAACGAGCGGGTCTTGTTGCGCGACAGGGAATCGAAAATCTCTTCCCACTGGTCGCTGTCGAAACGTATATAATTTTTCATCTTTACTCTTTGTTCTTAAAAACGGTGCGACTGCTTCTTTTTCAGTTTGCCCTCAATGCTTCTATCGGCTTCACCTTCGCAGCTTTGCGGGCAGGGAAGAATCCGGCGAGCGCACCGGAGATAATCATGACCAGAGTGGCTTGCATACAGGTTCCGATATCCACTGTCGGGTCTATGAAATATTCTTGCTGCCATACTCCCATGTCCATGACACGGTTGCCCGCCGTGGCATCCATATATTCACAGAATCCCACTCCGCACACCATTCCTATGTAGCCGAAGAATGTCGTGATGAGAATGCTTTCGAGTATGACCATGCGGATGATGCTCCACGGTTTCGCACCGAGAGCCTTGCGTATGCCGAACTCGTGGGTGCGTTCTTTCACGGTGATGAGCATGATGTTGCTCACACCCACCACACCGCTCAACAGTGTGAGCAGACCGAGTATCCAGAATGAAGTGTGCAGTATGTTCTTTGCTGTGGACATGCTCACGTTGTCCGATGCGGCATTCCATATCCAGATGACACTCTTGTCTTCCGGATGGAAATTGTGAAGCCCTCCTGTGGCTTTCCTGTAATCATTGACAAAACTGTCGTTCTTCTCTTCCGTGTCGAGCCCCTTCACTTTCAGAGTCAGTTCGTCGATGAACTCTCCTCGTCCATAAATCGTTTGCATGGTCGTGAAAGGGATGTAGAACTTTGAGGAGCCGAACATGGAATTGTTCTCTCTGACACCGACAATCTTATAGATTACATTATCCATCTTGATGACATTCCCGATGGCGGATTTCCCATCCTTGAAAAGGTCTTTCTCGGCCTTCTCGTCTATGACGACAACTTTTCGCTTCCCTTTTATGTCAAGTTCATTGACGAATCGTCCGCGAACCATCTTGACCACATCCACCCGGGCATAAGCAGGATACACTCCCGTAAGATTAACATTGGGGCAGGAGCGATTTCCTGCGGAAACAGAGAGCACGGTATGTGTGATTGTGGGCGAGATGGCAACAACAGTGCTCTTGAAACTTTTTTCCGCCATCTCTCCGTCCCGCGTATCTATCCTGATTCTCCTTCCGTCTTTTATTCCCTTAAAAGGCATCGAGGTGTAACCTCCGTAAATATATACGGCATCGAGGGCAAATCTTTCACTGTTGTGGTCGAAGGTGTGTATGATGCCGTTGCCCGCCCCGAGCAGTACGATGAGCAGAAATATACCTCCTGCAATTGCGAAGCCTGTGGCTGTGGTACGCAGTTTGTTGCGCATCACGGCACCCCATATTTCTTGTAGTGTGTCTAACATCTGTATTCTATTTCATGATACCATTAACCCCGAAAGGCGATGCATCCGGATTAATATTTTCTTCGATACGTTCTATCACACCGTCCTTCAGATGCACAATCTTCTCCGTCTGATAAGCAACTCCACTTTCGTGCGTGACGACCACAATGGTCATACCCTGCTTGTGAAGTTCTTTCAGAATCTGCATCACCTCGATGGATGTTTTGCTGTCGAGTGCGCCCGTAGGCTCATCCGCCAGTATTATCCGGGGCTTGGTGATTAGTGCGCGGGCAATCGCCACTCGTTGCTTCTGTCCTCCCGACAATTCGTTGGGAAGATGGTGCGCCCATTCTTTCAGACCGAACTTGTCAAGATATTCAAGTGCCAGTTCATTGCGCTTCCTGCGCCCCATGCCCTGATAGAACAAGGGGAGGGCGACATTTTCCATGGCATCTTTGAAAGGAATAAGATTGAACGACTGAAAGATGAACCCAATCATGTGGTTGCGGTATTCGGCAGAGCGTGTCTCGCTCAGGTGCTTGATGGGAGTGCCTGCAAGCCTGTATTCTCCTTCGTCATAATCATCCAGAATGCCGAGAATGTTCAGCAAAGTTGATTTTCCGGAACCGGAAGCACCCATTATGGCGACAAATTCTCCTTCTGCAATGTCAAGGTCAATCCCTTTCAGCACATGCAGGGACGTTCCGCCTTTGTAAGTCTTGTGTATGCCTTTAAGATGAATCATTTCAATTTTGTTTTGTCCGTTTTCTTTGTATTCTAATATATAGACGTACAAATGTATCAAAAATTACATTTTTTCTGTGAAAAATTGGATTTTCTTATGTGTATTTTATAAAATATAATACAAAATGTTTTAGTTCTCACCTGTCACAGCGATACTTATGGATGTATTATGTATATGCAAGAACATTGGTCGGTTATACTCACAGCCCCCTCATTACGGTTTTAAGAAGATGCACCCGCTAAAACACATAAGGAATCTGTGAATACAAGTACTAAATAGATAATAAAAATGCTCCCATAAAAAAATTTTTGACATCGCTTTTTTGCGAGGTTGCTTATTTTGACAAAATGATAGCGATTTCCGGCTAAATTACTCTTGTTGTATCAAATTCATATCAAAACACTTACTTTTTGATTTTGCCAAATGTTAAAATTCCAAGCCCTCTGGCACG
>JAJPZU010000101.1 GCA_021204165.1 Prevotellaceae bacterium | reverse complement strand
TTTTCACCGCGGTGATTTTAAAACTTCACCGCGGTGTGAAAAAAAATACACCGCGATGTTTTTAAATTTTCACCGCGGTGAAAATTTAAAAACACTGCGGTGTAAATTCGGGAGAACAGCACCAAAGTATAACAAATGCAAACAAATCACCCAAAATCATAACATTATTTCACAATCAAAAAGGCTCTCAAAAAATGCGCGTAGAATGCCCGATTTCCGATAAAAGTTCGTCACGCTTCATTTTGACGCGTGCCAGAGGGCTTGGAATTTTAACATTTGGAGAAATCAAAAAGTAAGCATAAATGCATGAAAACGATATAATAGAAATCAAAATGGGTTAAACTGTTGTCATTTTGTCAAAACGAAACACCCCTCCAAAAAACGATGTCAAAAATTTTTTATGGAGCAATGGTAATGTCGGAATCCGGGCTTGGCATAACTGTTGTTTTGATATGGAATAGTCTGAGAAGCTATATACAATCATTAACATTAAGAGGGTCATTTGTTAATTCGTAAAATTCGCTGGAAATATTTTTGCTTTTGTAAATCAATGTGTTGTGATTTTAAGAGAGAATTTTTTTAGTTAAATATTCTACAAAATCTTATATGAAAAATCTTGCGCTTGTAAACACCATACCTTTGCTACGTGATTAAAAAGACTGTCGGACATGAAACGGAACAAAAGCAATATTGTTTTGGATGTTCGTTTTCAGCGAAAGTGAAACATGAATAAAATAGAGCATGGTACATTTTGATAAACATGAAATAGGAATATCTGCCGGCATACAAAGCGATTGTTGCACCTGTCAGAATGTGAGGGGACCGCCTTCTTTCACACCGGATTTGTAGAAGCGACATTGTTGAATTTTTATTTCAAGATACAAGAATGAACAAGAAAATAAAAATTGTGCTTCTCGCCATAAAGATTATTGTTGTGGCAATCAAGAAGTATAAAGACAGAGTATAAAACTTGGGCGGGCAATCGGCAGCCTTGCCGGTGTCGCCTGCCCTTAAAAAACATGAAAACGATAAAAAAGATATTATAGTGCAAAGACAACATGCTTATAAATAAGGGCAACCTATTTATAGACACAGAAATTTTTGTAGGGGAAAAAGAAGATTTTTATGTCTTAACTGGTATTAGAACAAACGAATAAAAAACACTTTAGAATCAAGGCAATAGCATTTGTTTTTATTTTTTTAATACTGATAAAATTTCATGTAAGCGCACAGCCTTTGTGATTTCAGTTTTAAAATAATCGTAAATTCAATGTGAATGCCTTGATTTTTTATCAATCTTATATGCTTTTATTTGAAAGTTTGGTTTTGTATCTGTGGGTTTGTATATTTGCATAGTAAAAGTATAAATACCGATTTAATAATATGAAGACAATAGCATATATCATTGTAATACTCTTTCTTTTCCCATTTAAAGGTCAGTGTCAGTCTTCTTCACTACAACCGGACAGCATTTCTGCATTGTTTCAACTGTTCCTGAATGACTTTACTGTCAATGACAGAAAGGAGATTGACATTCTCACATTCGGCGGCGATGTGTTTCAGCAAATGATAGATACTGACAGATACGGCATGTTTCTGCCGGAGCCGAATGACTGCGACTGCTCACTGATAAACTGGCAACAGGGAAGTTTCTTGCAAAAGGGGGACGTCGTGGTCGTTTTCATGGAGAGATTCTGCCAAGATGATGAGTTCTACGATTATTGTGACTATATGGTGTTACATATACAAAGGACGGGCATCTTATAGACAACAAATCCGTGGGGCGCACAGGCAGACTCTACAACTTCAAGATGGAGGGAAACACGGAGAGTCTGCGCATAGTGTCCGAATGCGGCGAACTGATGAACAGGGACGAACTTAGGGATTATGGCGATTTGATGTATTTGACTGAGAAGAAGAAATACTCTGTCTGTAAGGACGGAAGAATAAAGGAAAGCAAGATAGGAAAAGAGAGGGTGGAGGCTGTGCCGCAGAAGGACGGAATAGTGAAGCCTGTAACTTTTGATGAGTACTTGAATCTTTTTATACCGTTGGAGAGTGACAAGGTGTCAGAGGAGACATTCTTCCGGTACGATTATAAAGAGCCGGGATGCAGCTATCAAAAAGAACTGGAATACAGCTATAGAAAAGCCTTCCTCCCGGACAGTATCGATTGTGACTGCATGCCCAGAAATTCAATATGGAGTCCTAAATACAGACTGGAATCCGAAAAATACATCACTGTATTCTTCGAAAATTTCTGTGACTATCCGAAGGGTCCCAGTCCGTTCTTCACAGACCGTGTCATAG
Organism: Prevotellaceae bacterium; assembly: GCA_021204165.1. Lineage (GTDB taxonomy): Bacteria > Bacteroidota > Bacteroidia > Bacteroidales > Bacteroidaceae > RGIG8745. The sequence goes on along the minus strand of JAJPZU010000101.1, from coordinate 14,222 downwards.
CCACCTACTCAAAGGACGGGCGTCTAATAGACATTAGGGACATTGCCCGTTACGGTGATTACTGGGAGCCGCAGATAGACGACTCTTCAACCTTGTCTTCCATCACTGTAAGACAGGGATTCATTGATGAAAAGACATTGAATCAACCCGTCAAGTCTGTAAAGGTTGTGGTAAGTCGTCATGGGGTTATGCCAGACGGAAAGATTCATTCGGAAACGGTAGAGACTTATCAAACAACAGACCGTTGGGACGAGAAAAAGAATCAAATTGTTTTTTGAAAAAAATGATATGATGGTTTATGAATAAGAAATTATAAAATTGGGACATTTCAAAAAAACAATAAAATAAGAATAGCATGAGACGAAACTTTTTATTAACTGTTTGTTTTATTGTTTTCCTTGCGTTTACTGCCTTTGTTTTATCTGAAGGCTACAGAAAAACAAAAAGAAAGATCCCTGCTCACGCAGAAATCTTTCCAAAATTTCAGGCTGTTCAAAATGAAAATAGAATATTAGAGAGAGTATATACAAATAAAACTAACTTTCTTCTGTTTCGCTTTTTGTTCGTTGTATCGTCCTTTTCAGTCAACTTACATATACATAACAAGTCTTGTCTGAAAAGGTTCATGGGTGTTTGACTTTTTTCTGAGAAAATGTAAAGTCGTGAACAGAGGTTGAGGCTACGGGCAGGATGGAAGTGCAGCGGTTCTGCCATAAAATTATACGAACATTTCCGAAGTACGTAAAATTTGAATAGATTTGTATCGTTTTTATATCTTTTATACAATTTGTTGAATTTCAGTTGTATATAGTTGACAACTTGTACTAAAACAGTTCTATATGGATAATTTGACTACATTCAAAAACAATCGTTTGAGTTTGATTGGCAGTTGTTAGTTATTTTATTTCGATTATTTTGTCGTGGTTTGCTTCTTTCTATCGCCTCATTGCCATGAACTCACAAATAATTGTTAATTTTGCAGTCGAATCGACTACGGTCAATTCATGACATACGAAAAAAAAGAAGCATTATGCTTATCTTGTAGATGGAAACGTAGGAACTTTTCACAAGTGCAAGGATGGCATAGTGGTTCTCACGCATATCGTGGACTGCTATTGTTCGCGGCACACTTATGGTTTCCTACGACCTTCATCTAAGACGTGGCATGGTTGGCTCATGCTTCTGTATCAATAAACTAACGTTGCCATCGAACCACTGGCGACTGAAACTCGGATGAAGAAATTCTTCTTATCGCTTTTGCTGCTTCCACTATCAGCTTACGCACAGACAGGACAAACAGCTTTTCAACACAACACCAAACTCAAAGAGCGATTAAACTCAAAGATATGACACGGATAATTTCAATTATTTTGTTTATTACTACAATGTTCGGATGCATGGCTCAGAGCCAGACTTCCCGGAAGGATTCATTGGTCAAAACTGCCAAAGAAGTATCTATGTGGTTCGGCCCCGACTTCAATGTTGCCGATGCTGAAACAGATGTCAAGGGGCCACTGAAATTCACAACCGCCGACGGACGACCCGAGGTTCAGGAAAACGATGGACGCGACTATTTCGAGGTCATTTTCCGCTCCGGCAAATCTTCTGACGGAAGCACTTATCTGTCGAAAGTATTTCTATGGAATGACGGAGAGCCATTCGAAGTGTTGTTCTCCAATGGCTTCGGACGCGATTTCTTCGTTGACACGTATGCCGACCTAAAGAGCCAGGACATCGCGGTTCTGTATCCGTTTACCGACCTCTACTTCCATTTGCCCGTTGAAGTTGCTTCCGATTTGTTTCAGAAAGTAAAACCGGATGATGTAGGCTGCATAATGCACGCTCGTCAAAAGGCTCTGACCATTCTTGATGCCCTTCCCGACAATGTCTGCGGCATACAGGACAGGAACGTAGTGAAAGCGTTGCTTACGGCTAAGCCTGCTTCCATAGATACCGATAACTTGTCCCGGTTTCCGCGTGTCCGTTCGATACAAGTAATGGACGGAATCTTCATCTATCCCTATTTCTCATGCCACTTCCGCAAAGAGGATTCACAGTGGTATTTCCACAAAACAACAGGCAGTCAGCGCAAATCAGGCTATCTGTATGAGAACTCACCGGAATCAATGGTGTTTCTCGGAGGCTGGACGGTAAACAACGACCCGCTCACAACCTATAACTGCGACAATGGAGTCGCCGGAACTTTATATCAGCTCTCTGACAATCACTTGATAATGCTCTTCATTGACCCGGAGCGAGATAATACATTTGAAATATATGAGTTCCGGAAATAGTATGTTGAAGCCGGCATAATCAAGATTCAAATTCGGTTTTGCAGTAGCATCTACTGTCGTTATGTTTATTGCGTTGTCTGTCGCGCTATTATGGCTGCATTTCATCCGTCCAGACCAGAGTTTACAATGCCATTATCCGGGCTATTGATAATCAATGAAGGCATGGCTCTGTTGGTCACTTTTGTATATGGTGTATGCGCACATTTCATTCTGACGATAATTGAAAAGTATTGGAAACATGAACATCTAACAGTGCTATTCTGAAAGCCTGCGCGTCCGTCTTTCAGTTTGGACTGTTGAAGCTTGGGATTTTGTTTGTTTTTGTTTTCTACTTTAGCCATAAATGATTATCTTTGTTGAGCGCAAAGGTAATTGGAGGGGTTGAAACGTAAAAACGCTCCTCAACATCTATTAGCAGACAAGATTGTACTAAAGATGTACTGATTGTTTGAAAAGTGGAAAATCAAGCGAAATCAAAGAAAGCCAATAGAGTCTTAATCCTTTGCTAATCAATTACTGACAATCATTTGGATTTAATTGGATTCACGCATAAAAGACTTGCGTCGTTTTTATATTGACAAAGATACCTTGGAAGATTCCAAGGAGAAAATACGTACCAATAACATGACAAACCTATCTGATAGAAATGGAGAGATGATGCGCAGAGGGCGCGTAGAAGTAATTTGCGGCTCAATGTTTTCCGGGAAGACCGAAGAACTGATTCGGCGCATGAAAAGGGCGCAGTTTGCACGGCAGAGAGTGGAAATCTTCAAGCCGAGCATTGACGTCAGGTATTCTGAGGTGGAAGTCGTATCGCATGAGGGTAATGCCATTCCTTCCACACCGGTTGACTGTTCTGCAAGCATATTGTTGCTGGGAAATGATACAGATGTGATAGGCATAGACGAGGCGCAGTTCTTCGATAGCCAGATTGTGAGTGTCTGCAATGAGCTTGCCAACCGGGGTGTTCGTGTCATTGTTGCCGGTCTTGACCTTGACTATAAAGGAATGCCTTTCGGTCCGATGCCTTCCCTTTGTGCCATTGCCGATGAAGTGACGAAGGTACATGCCATTTGTGTCAGATGCGGCGCGTTGGCATACGTGTCGCACCGTAAAGTGGATAACGACCATCAGGTTATGCTCGGCGAAACCAAGGAATATGAACCGTTATGCAGGGAATGCTACATGAAGGCACTTGCCGAGGAGAACAAATAAGTTGATAAAAATGTTGTGGTAATTCTTCTGCTTCATTGCTATATAATTTCAAACGCTCTGCATCTTGGACAAACTCACTCCCGAACAGCGGCATAAGTGTATGGCTCGCATACGAAGTAAGAACACACGTCCGGAAATGATTGTGCGCCGTTACCTTTTTGCAAATGGCTACAGGTATAGGATTCATGTAAAATCATTGCCCGGAACTCCGGACATTGTGATTCCGAGTCTGCACACTGTCATCCTTGTGAACGGCTGCTTTTGGCATGGTCATGAGGGATGTCCCAATTTTGTTTTGCCCAAGAGCAATGTTGATTTCTGGCATAAGAAGATAGAGCGCAACCGGAATCGTGACCACAAAGAGCGGTTGCAGCTGCGCGATTTGGGTTGGCATGTCATTGTCGTGTGGGAATGCCAGCTCATGAGCAAGGTGCGCAGCGAAAATCTGAGGAGTCTGCTGCATACTCTCAACACAATCTATTTGCAGAACAAGAAAATAAAAACATACGATTTCGATTTTGCCGAGGAAGAGAAACTGGTGGCTGCCGAAGAAGATATTGACGGATATCTGGAAGATTGATTTATTGGGCTCAAGTGGGTGTGTCCACTGATTCTTTTTGCTCGTATGCGTATATATTAGTGGTTGTATCCGACAGAGGAGTCTGTCGAATACAACCACTTAAATTATCAAGTATGCCCACTTAAATAAAACAACAAGAAGAGCACTCTATACCATCTTATACTCCGCCAGTTCTTTGCGCAGTTGATGAGCTTTGTTGTCCGTCACCTTGTCCATCAGTTCCCAGAAGGCACTGCTATGGTCGTGGTGTACGGTATGACAAAGTTCGTGCTTTATCACATAGTCGATGAGGTGAGAAGGTACTGCCATCAGAAAGAGCGACAAGTTGACGCTGTTGCGCCCCGAGCAGCTGCCCCAGCGAGTCCGGGAGGATTGAATCTTTATGTCTGATAACTTGAACCCGTATTGCCGTGCTATCTCCATTGTTCGGTTGTAGAGATATGCCTTCGCCTGTATCCGTAATTGTTCTACCACCACATTCCTCAGCCAATCCTGAATGGAGTCGAAGTCCGTGTTGCGCGGGCATATTATCGTACATTCCCCCTGTTTCCTGTTCACATAGAACCCGCTGCGCTCACCTTCTGTCAGGTGGAGCTGCATTACGTCCGTCTCTATCGAATAGTCTAAGTCAATACGTTTGCAACGCTCTCCCGCTCTCTCCTTCATTGATTTAAGGTCGTGGCGGTGCTTGTCTATCATGTCTGTCACATCCTTAAACAGGACATGCGGAGGCACGGTCACTTTTATCCCGTCAGCCTCCGCACGCATAATTATGTGCTTTGCTCTTGTGTTCAGCACAATTCTTATTGTACCAAGTTCAGCATCTGTCCAGACTTCCCTCATACCAACTTCTTGAACTGCTCGTAGATGGCATCTGCGGTTTCTTTCATTTCTTCCGCACTGAAGCTCTGTTTCGGATTGCTGAATATCATGTCCTTCTCGCTCTGCATAGGCACAAGATGGATATGAGCGTGAGGCACTTCCAGTCCGAGTACAGCCTGTCCCACTTTTATGCAAGGGAATGCCGCCTTTATGGCTATTGCCACTTTCTTTGCGAACACCTCAAAGCGTGCAATTTCATCGTCTTCCATGTCGAAGATGTAGTCCACCTCTCTGCGGGGGATACAAAGCGTATGTCCCTTCACCAGCGGATTGATGTCCAGAAAAGCATAGAACTCTTTATCCTCTGCGCATTTGTAGCTCGGAATCTCGCCGGCTGCGATTTTAGAAAATATATCCATACGGTATGAAGTTATATAGGATTATAAAATGACAAGGTTTCAAGACTGACCTTTTTGCGGTTAGTCTTAAAACCTTATCAGTTCTTTTGTTGTCTTGTTTAGTCTTTATCCCACTGATATGCTCACAATTTCGAGTTCAATAAGTCCCTGCGGGATGCGAATCTGTACCACATCGCCGGCTTTCTTGCCCAGCAGTCCCTGAGCGATAGGTGTCTTTGCCGAAATCTTGTTCTCACGAAGATCCGCCTCGCTCTCACTTACCAGCGTGTATGTCATTGTCATGCCGTTCTTCACATTTCTCATTTCCACTTTCGACATAATCTGTACGACATCCGTCTGCACCTTGGTAGGGTCAAGAATCTTAGCATCGGCAAGTAGTGCCTTCATCTGCGCAATCCTTGCTTCAAGCTTGCCCTGCGCCTCTTTGGCTGCATCGTATTCTGCATTCTCGGAAAGGTCGCCTTTCTCTCTTGCTTCTGCAATCTGACGTATTACTTCCGGACGCTCAACTTCTTCCAGTTGCTTCAATTCGGCTCTAATCTTATCATAGCCTTCTTGTGACATGTATGCCATCGTCTTTCCTCCTTTTTGGTTATTTTGTCTGTTAATAAATGCAGATATTGCGGATTTTGTTCAGAGCTGGTACAATAATTTACCTTGCACAGAAAAATTCCGGGCATACTCGTTTTCCACAATACACACTATAAGGTGTCTCAACAAATAAATCATTGCTTCCGGTTATGCAGAAAACAAGTCTCCGCATTCTTTGGAAACAGAGCAGACAATACTAAAAAAGAATCCTACACCATTACTGCTGCAGAACCCTTCAAATGTCTAACTTCGCAGCAAAGGTAGGTCTTTAATTCATGAAAAGCAAAACTTTTCCTCTTTAAAAGTCAATAAATACTTTTTTCGTGTTGATTCTGTGTATGAAAATTCTCAAAAAATCATACGTTTAGAAGAATATGTTCTATTTGTGTGAATGTTCTTAACTGATATTAATAGGTGTATCAACAGATTGAAAAACCGTCAAATCCGACTACTTCGCACAGAAAACAGCTATGGCAAAATACCCTGTTTCAATATTATTCGTACCTTTGTCCGGGTAAAAACTTTAAGATTGCAGAATATGAAGAAGTTAATATTCGCCGTGTTGCTGCTGGTGACAGCCGCTTCATGTAACAACGGCGGAGGAAGCAAGGGCGAAGAACAGGAATATGTGACCGACGTACCGGCATTTTGTGAAGACAGTGCCTACAGCTATGTGGCGGCACAATGCAGCTTCGGTCCGAGAACCGTCAACTCTGCGGCTCATGACTCTTGCGGCAATTATATTGCAAGCAAGTTCAGAAGTCTCGGTGCCGAAGTGACGGAACAATATGCCGACACAAAGTTGTATGACGGCACACCTGTCAAGCTCCGCAATATCATTGCGTCCTACAATCCGGACATGCCGGTCAGGCTCCTTGTCTGCGCCCATTGGGATTCGCGTCCGTGGGCAGACCATGATGATAACGAGGCGAACCACCGTCAGCCCATCGACGGAGCCAACGACGGAGCGAGTGGAGTCGGTGTCATTCTTGAACTTGCACGGCAAATACAGCAGGCAGCACCGGCTGTCGGTGTCGATTTCATTTGTTTCGATGCAGAAGACTGCGGAATGCCGCAATGGGCGGACGACGGAAACGACCATGAGAGTACATGGTGTCTCGGTTCGCAGCATTGGGCGGCTTTCCGCCACAAAGAAAACTATATGGCGCGCTACGGCATATTGCTCGACATGGTGGGCGGAAACAATTCGCAGTTCTGCAAAGAGGGCTTCTCCATGCACTTTGCACCGGGAATCGTCGATAAGATATGGGCGGCGGCGCGTCGCATAGGCTACAGCAACTATTTCGTCAATGAAACCGGCGGCTACATCACGGACGACCATTTGCCGGTCAACCGATCGGGCATTCCTTGTGTGGATGTCATTGCAAGCGATGCCGAGGACGGCGGCTTTTGCAGCACTTGGCACACGATGGACGATAACATCAACCACATCAGCCGTCAGACTTTGAAGGCTGTGGGGCAGACGATGATGGAAGTAATCTACAACGAAAAATAACAAGGAGCTTTAAGAACAAAAAAAGAGGTATAAGATGATGTCGATAGAAGAAATACAGCAAGAGATTGTCGAAGAGTTCAGTGACTATGACGACTGGATGGACAAGTATCAACTGCTCATAGACCTTGGGAGTGAGCAGCAACCGTTGAAAGAGGAGTATAAAGTGGAAAGTAACTTGATAGAGGGCTGCCAGAGTCGCGTGTGGCTTCATGCCGAACTGACAGTCGAAGGGAATATCGTCTTTGAGGCGGAGAGCGATGCCTTGATTGTAAAAGGCATAGTTACGCTTCTCATACGCGTTCTTAGCGGACACACTCCTGACGAAATTCTCGGTGCAGACCTGCACTTCATTGAGGAAATAGGTCTGAAAGACCATCTGTCCCCTACACGCAGCAACGGACTTCTTGCCATGCTCAAACAGATGAAACTGTATGCCGTGGCATTTAAGGCAAAGAATGCTGAGATTTGACACGGAATCATTGGAGAGGGGCTGAGAAGACGGGGTAAAGGTGGATTGACACTTGTGCGGGTGTGCCGGACAGACTTGAAGAAGAAAGAAGTCTGCCGGCACACCCGCACAATATTTTCATGCAAAGAGGCTTTCCTGTGTTTTTGCAGCGGCAAGAAGATGCCGTTCCCTGCCTTTCGCGAGCTATACGTTCTGCACCGTCTCCATCACCCTCGTGAAGTTTCCGCCCCAAATCTTCCGTATGTCGGACTCACTGTAGCGTTCACGGAGCAGATGGCGGGTGAAGTTGATTAACTCAGACACTGAGGCGCAGCCCGGCACACCTCCGTCGCCATCGAAATCGGTGCCGATGCCTACATGGTCTATCCCCATGACGTTCACAAAATGGTTCAGGTGTTCTATGGCGTCCATTACGGTGGCTGCACCGTCGGAACGCAGGAAACCGTGATAGAGAGTCACCTGAGCCACTCCGCCCTTTCTTGCAAGTGCTTTCAGCTGGTCGTCCGTAAGATTGCGCGGATGGTCGCATAAAGCCCGTGCCGAGGAATGAGAACAGACAATTGGTGTGCGACTTATCTCAAGCGCGTCATAGAAGCTGCTTTCCGCCGCGTGCGACAAATCGACCATCATACCCGTGCGGTTCATTTCTCTTATCACTTCCGCGCCGAAAGGACTTACACCGCCGTGTTCGCCGTTTCCTTTGGCAGAATCACACAAATCATTGTCGCCGTTATGGCACAGTGTCATATAGACGACACCGCGACGGCGGAAATATTCCACATTGGCAATGTCTTTCCCCACGGCATATCCGTTCTCTATGCCGAGCATAATCGCTTTCTTGCCCTCTCTCTTTAGTTTGGCTATATCGGAAGGGGTGTATGCAATGTCCAAGAGAGTGCAGTTCCTTGCTGCCATCTCTTCTATCTGTGTGAGAATACGGCTTGCCTTTGCCGTGGCGGCAAGTAAAGCCTCCTCGTTACGCTCTTTCTGTTCGAGATAAGCCACCATGATTGTGGCATCGAGTTTGCCTTCCGTCATTTTGTGCAAATCGACAAGAATCTGCGGGTCGCGCGAGGTGAAATCAATATTCTTATGAAAGAACATGGGTGTGTCGCAGTGACTGTCGAGCGAAATCACACGACGGTGGATGCGTTTTGCCTCTCGGAAAGAAGCGGCTTCGCCTGTCAGCCAACGGAAAAGCGGGGTAGGCGCGTCGCTGTTGCCTGCCGACTGGTCTTCGAGACATTCCGGATGCCACTGCACCCCTATGACAGACTTGTATTCCGCCGACTCTATGGCTTCAATCACTCCGTCTTCGCTCATGGCAGAGACTCTGAACCCGGGAGGGGGAGTCTTCACTGCCTGATGATGGAATGAGTTCACCGCAATGGTCTCGGCGCGGAACACGGAGTAGAGCGTGCTGCCGGCGACGATATTCACCGTGTGGGAAGGATATTTGCGGTCAAGCTCCTGACTGTGTTTTATCCGCGTTCCCTCCTGCATCTGAGTGTAGATGTCCTGATATAACTCTCCGCCGAGCGCGGCACTGATGATTTGTATTCCCTTGCATATACCGGGCATCGGAATCTGCCTGTCTGCGGCAAGACGTGCGAGAAGAAGCTCCTGCACATCCCGCACATGGCACACGGAATGCAGTTCTTTCACAGGCTGTTCGCCGAGCAGGAGAGGATTGATGTCACCGCCTCCGCTGAATATCAACCCGTCGATTCTGTCAAGAATATCTTTCAGGTTGTCCGTCTGTTCAAAAGGAGGAATGATGAAAGGTATTCCGCCCGCCTTCAACACAGACCGGTAGTACCCTTCCGCCAGCGTACAAGTGGCATTGTCGTAGTTTCCTGTTATGCCAATCACGGGGCGACGACGCTGTGCAGCCGAATCGCCGCACATTTGCAGATAACTTTGTTTCCAGTCGAGAATAGGCATGTTTTTTAGTATATAAATAAAAAGACTAAATATATAATAAGTAAAAAGACTGACTGGCAGATTCTGCCTATTGATTGTTTGCCGGCAGACAGCGCATAATCCATCACAATAGCGGGCTGTATGCAAACAATCGGCAGGCACATCTGCCGGTCAGTCAAAAATCATATTTTCTTTTAGGATTCTTGGGAAACCACCCTTTCTTCACCCTTTCCTTCTGTTCAAACAACTCTTTTATAGTCCAAAAAGAAGAAAAAGCAAAAACTCCGAGAAGAGAGGCCCAGAATGTGTGGCTGATGAAGAGGGCGGCCACTGTGCCTACAAGTCCAAGTACAAGGAACACCCACCATAGGCGGGTGCCCGTATAATACTCGCATTTTACAACAATCGGATGAAATATGCCTATAATGGCAAATGTACATATTCCGATTAATAGTCCTTCGTAATGCACGACTCTATTTCTCTTGCGTTATTCAGGATCCTTCACACAGTCTCTGTCGTTGTCTTCCTTATGCGTATAGGAGCTTCTCTCTCTATACTCTGGTCGAGCGAAATCAGCGTCTCTGTTGAGTCAACTCCGTGAATACCCTGTATTTCATTATTGAGCAAGTCCATCAGACGGTCGTTATCACTTGCGTAAAGTTTTATAAGCATTGAGTAAGGACCTGTGGTATAATGGCATTCAACGATTTCTTGAATTTTGCGCAACTCTTCAACCACCTGCTTGTAGTATGAACCTTTCTCAAGTTTGATTCCCACGTATGTACATGTGGCATAGCCCAAGCACTTAGGATTGACATGGTATCCGGAACCTGTAATCACATTTGTGTCTATAAGCCGTTGTACGCGCTGGTGTATCGCTGCACGTGACACACCACATTCTACTGCCACATCTTTGAAAGGAATACGTGCATTGATAGAGATTATCTCCATGATGCGCTTGTCCAATTCGTCTATTTTTTCCATCGCTACAGTTTATTATTTATGGGTTATACATTTTGTAAGCAAATTTAGGTATTTCTTTTATGTTATGTACTATTTTATGTCCTAAAAATGCAAAAAAGGTATCAAAAAGATGGTTTGACACCTTTTTTTAACCTTTTTAGCGAATTGTTTTATTTCTTTGCTTTTTTCTTTGCAACCGGCGCGGCGGCTTTGACTTCTTCTGTAGGCTTGTTCTCTATTTCGTGGAGTTCAACCGTAAAAATCAAAGCTGAGTAAGGCTTGATGAACTTTCCCGTCTCTCTCTCGCCGTAGGCAAGCTGGTAAGGTATGTAAAGTTCCCACTTAGAGCCTACCGGCATCTTCTGCAAGGCTTCCGTCCATCCCTTGATTACCTGATTGCACTGGAATGAGGTTGCACTGCCGCGCTTGTATGAGCTGTCGAACACTGTGCCGTCTATCAGACGTCCCTCATAGTCCACCTTCACCTTGTCTGTGGCTGTCGGCTTTTCGCCTTTTCCTTCGGTGATAATCTTATATTGCAGTCCGCTTGGAAGGGTGATGACACCCTCCTTCTTCTTGTTTTCAGCAAGGAAAGCTTCTCCCGCCTTTCTGTTGTCGCCGTACATGGCTTCCTTGTTCTCCTCATGGCGCGCCTCCATTTTAGCTTTGAACATGGTCTGTGCGCTGTCGGTGGTGAGTTCGTTCTCGCCCGTGAGCGATGCGATTATGGCTTTGGCGATAATCGTCTTGTCAATCTTCTTGTCGGGAGTGGCAGCATAGTAGTCCTTTTCAAGCCCTTGTGCCATCTGCTCAATCTGCCCGCCGATTTGCTGTCCGGCAAAGTATGCCGATTTTTTCTTGTCGGAAGGATCCATGCTCACCTTGTCCATGATGCCAAGTATGAAGTCGTTCACATGCGCCGAGTCTATGCCGAGCTGGTTCTCCATGTATGCCTGCAAACCATTCGACTGCCATGTGCCGAAAATGTAGGCTATGGAGTCGCCGCCATTGAGAAGTTCCGGTTTCACAATCTCAACCGCTTCTGTGCCTGCATCCTTGCCCTTCTTGCTTTTCTTGCTTTTTTTCTTCTGATCCTTCTTAGGTGCCTTTTCGGTCTTTTCTTTTTTATCCTTGCGTTCTGCTGATGCGTATGACGGAGCTACAACGGCACCGAGCATGAGCAGCAGAGATATTGATAACAGAATTTTTTTCATTGTCTTTGTGTTAAATAAAAAATGACAAGCAAACAAATTGTCTGTCCGCAGAAGAGTTTTCAATGTCTGTCAGGTTATGACTGCAAATACTCCACCTGTCGGCAAACAACTTGTTTACTCGTCAATGCGTTTGTTAGTTAATTAATTGTGATGATTGTTATTTTACTTCAACCACTTCAATTGTAAAGATAAGAGTAGAGAAAGGCTTGATTTCTCCCATGTCCTGAGTGTCGTATGCAAGGTTGTAAGGAATATAAACCTCCCACTTTGAGCCGGCAGGCATCAGTTTGAGAGCTTCAACCCAACCCTGAATTACGCGCGGATACTTCATGTTCACCTCAAACGGTTTGCCGCCGTTCTTCTCTGTTGAGTCGAAAACAGTGCCGTCGATGAGCTTTCCTTCGTATTTCACTGACACAACTGAAGAGTCGGTAGGGAGAGCACCGTTACCTTCTGTGAGGACTTTATACTGCAAGCCGCTTGCTGTGGTTGTCACACCTTCCTTCTTCTTGTTGGCAGCAAGAAACTCCTCGCCCTTCTTCTTGTTCTCGCCATACTTTGCCTCGTTGTTCTTGTCGTGTATAGCCTTGAGCTTTGTGTTGAACTCTGTGTAAGCCTCCTCAGAAGTCTTCTCAGCCTTGCCCTTCAAGCCGTCGATAAGACCGGCAAGCAGATTCTTCACGTTTACGTTCTGTGTAGTGTCGTCAGCATAGATGTCCTTTGTAAGACCCTTAGACATGTTCTGTACCTGTGCGCCTACTTCAAGACCCTTCATGTAAGCCTGCTTCTTCTTATCTACTTCGTTGACAGAACCTTCCTGCATACCTTTGATGAATTCGTCGATATATGCGGAATCCACACCGAGCTGCATTGTCATGTACTGCTTGAGTCCCTGTGCCTGAGCCACACCGAGGTCATAAGCTATTGAGTCAACTTCTCCTTTGAGATCTGCTTTCAGTTCGTTCTGACAAGCAGTGAAAGATGCGGCAGTGATTGCCGCAGCAGCCAAAAAACCTAATTTTTTCATTTCTTGTTGTTTGATTTATTGTTTCTTTTTGTTTATGTCTATGAAACCATCCGCCGGAAGGCTTTCCCGAAAAAGCCCGGTCCCGTGCGGATCGTGTCCACACCTCTTGTCAGAGAACCTTGATGAGTTCGACGTCGAAGATGAGTGTTGAATAAGGCGGAATCATGTCGCCGGCTCCACCTTCTCCGTATCCGAGGAGATAAGGAATATAGAAACGATATTTTGCGCCTTCTCCCATCAGCTGGACACCTTCTGTCCATCCTGCGATTACCTGATTAAGTCCGAAGTCGGCAGGAGCATTGCGCTTGTATGAGCTGTCAAACACTGTGCCGTCAATCAGTCTGCCTTCGTAGTGGCAGCGTACCTTGTCCGTAGCCTTTGGATGTTTGCCGTTTCCTTCGACAAGCACCTCATACTGAAGACCGCTCTTTGTCGTAATCACACCCGGCTTCTTGCCGTTCTCTTCAAGGAATGCTTTTCCGGCCTCCTTAGCCACCTTTCCTTTTTCGGCTTTCTCGCGGTTCATTTTTTCCTCCTGCTCCTGAAAGAACAGGTTCACGATTTTCTGCGCCTCTGTATGCGGAACTTTCAATTCGTTGTCTTCAAGTACGTCTGTAATAGATTGTGCAAAGTCCTCAATCTTCAATGTGCCTTTCAGCCCCATCTGTTTAAGCTGCTGACCGATTCCAAGGCCAAGAGCATAACTAAGTTTGTCCATAAATAATATTTTCAGTTCATTAACATGATTAGTTTCAATGTATTCCAAGAATAAAAGCGGCAGCCACACACGAGGTAACAGGCTCACCACCGATATTCAGTAGCATAACCGAATAACCGCACAAAGTTACGCTTTATTTCATTGACAATCTGATACAACTCCATAAATTTTGTTATTTTACCGAAAATTTGTTACAGCAACGATTTTTGTGGGTTACGGTTTTGACAGAATTTTTTGTGTGGAAATATTTATGCTTTTTGTTTAAGTGAATGTGTTTATAGGCTCTTCGTGTGTGTTTAGTGGGTGTATTCACAGACTCCTAATATGTTGTGTGGATACTTTGTGGGTGTATTCGACAGACTCCTCCGTGTGACTTGTGTATATCGACAGACGTATTCACAGACTCCTCCGTCGCTACGCGCCACCTCCCCTAACTTAGGGGAGGAGCCAAGTTACCGTATTGGGTGTCAG
>JAJPZU010000110.1 GCA_021204165.1 Prevotellaceae bacterium | reverse complement strand
TTATGGGACATAATTTATTCATGATGAAGCTGCTGGAATAACAGTCTTGTAAAACAATGCGGATATACAGAACTTTCTGTTTATGTCAACCTAAAAACTATCTATTGAGAAGTTTGCTGTCCGGACAATAAAATAAAAAATAATTCTCCAAATATTGTGGAAATTTCCCATGTTCTTCCTATATTTGTAGCGGACTATCATTGCCTTTAATGCAGTCTGCCGCAGAGTGACGAGTTTCCTCATGGTAACAGGAAAGGCAGCTCACGCCGTGCCGAGTATAGTGATGTCGAAAGACATGCCTGTATGAAGAGGTTAGGGTGGGGAAGAATAGTCCGAGACATATTGAAGGCGTTTACATGCGCTGTGTTTGAGACGCATCGAAATCTTGCAAACATTACGATATTATAGTCTCGAATATGGTCAACGGTAGATGTCCCGGGTGTGATTATGTCACCTCCGTGGAGACCTTGTAAGCACACTATAATAGGCAATGCAAGAGCCTCGATGCGTGGAATGGACAACAGACGATTCCACGCTTACCCTCCATTACTTGCTTTGCAAATACTTATAAATCAAAGCGTTTCCTAAATCATATATCACAAATGGTAACATATAGTTCCCATTTGTTGTAATGAGAATTTCCTTACTATTTATGAATTACAAGGAAATACAACTTTACGCATTTCATTCTAAAATACGATTTACATTCATTAATGTTGCAAGCATACTACATTCAGCAACTCGTCAGCAATAGACGAATCGTTTATTCTCATTACATTATTGTCCTCTGTATTATATCCAAAGAAGTTGACATTTCCATACCAAACGATATACTTATCAATTATGGCACAATGTACGGACAGTTCTTTGTCGCACAATACTTCTATGCCCGCTTCTTGCAAATCCTTTTCATTATACCCTTGTTCCTTAATATGAACGACAACCTCAATATCATTAGCCATAAGATCTCTTAACAGAGATACCAAACGAGGGGTATATTTGTACTTTATCTTTTTGCAAGAGATAACTATACTATGCTTCATTGCAAGTAAATCTTGTTGGAAATGTACTGAAAATGTTTGGCCATCATAAATCAACTCTTGTTTCAGCACTTCGTTTTTGTCTGATAATTTCGGAATACCATAACCCACAGAAGCGTAACCTCTTAGCCGCTTGCGATACATGGAATCGCAGAGAGAAACACGTATGTCAACATAGTCATAGATGCACACCTCATTCTTTCCGGCATAATCACGATGTAGCCTTCCTGCGTATTGTGCAATGTTTCCTTTCCATGATATGGGTAATGCAAGAAACAACGTATCAAGTCTGGGATAGTCGAAACCTTCTCCGATGTGTTTACCAGTAGCCACGATTATCAACGACTCTGTAGTTGGTATCTTTTCTAATCGTTCCATTGCCATATTCTTTTCCTTTGCCGAATCAGCACCAACAAGTCTAATCACATGAGTGGCATGATGCTGTAGCATTTCTGCCAATATCCTTACGTGGGAAGTGAGGTTGGTTAGGATAATAGGTGTTCGACCTTCATCTACTGTTTTCTTTATATCTTCAACGATGAGTTTATTTCTCACCTCGTCTGTTGATAATGCCTCTATAGCTTGAGTGTATGTTTGGGTCTCAGAGGATATATTGCGGAAAGAGGTGAAACGTGGAATTAGTTTGCGGATAAAACTTTGTCTGTCCATTTGACTTTTTGCATCAGCAGTATATCGTATCTTCCCACATTGCATAAAAATAATAGGCTGGTGACCGTCCTTGCGTATGGGAGTAGCTGTTAGTCCATAAACATAATATGCCCTAACTTGTTTCAGCACCTGTTCAAAGCTGACAGACGAGACGTGATGACATTCATCAACAATCACCATACCGTAGTTTTGAACTAAAGACCTGACCTCATTTCCGTCTTGACAAGACTGTATCAAGGCGATGTCAATCACTCCATGAATAGAATCCTTACCCGAACACAGTTCTCCTATTGGTGAAAAGATTTTTCTTTTACGTTTTAAGTTGTCATCGACAACTTCTTTTATTTCCAAGAATTCTTCCAATTGCTTCTTCCATTGGTCGAGCAATGATTTTCGGTGAACCAATATCAATGTATTTACCTTTCGTTGGGCAATCATGGCTATGGCAAATACAGTTTTGCCAAAAGCTGTGGTGGCAGAGAGAGTTTCTGTGTTATATGGAATCATGTACTCCATGGCTTTCTGCTGCTCTTCACGAAGCTTGCCTTTAAACGATACATTAATTTCGCACCCATGACAGGTTTTGTCCTCTATAATGTAGTTCACATCATTAGTCTTAAGAACTCCAACGATATCATCTTCGCAGCCACGAGGCACGGTAAGATAATCGTCAAGCAAATCCGAGCATGAAATGATGCGAGGAACGTCATACGTTGACAGCCGCATACCCTGTTTAGCATAAAACTTAGGATTATGAAAGGCTGCCATCCTTTTGAAAAGATTGACAATCTTGGAAGTCAAGCCTGATAGTGGAATAAAAAGCATATTCGCCCTTGTCAATGTTATGCTTACAGGGAAATCAGATGTAGTAATATTTTCCAATTCGGGTGTCTCCCAAGGTTTACTCTCGCTGCTTTTAGTTAATTCACCCAATGATGAAGTATGCTTCTGAAGAATGTCATCTATGACTGATCCTGATATTTTCTGGACATAGAGAAGAAACTCCCATTGGTCAGGATATGCTTGGAATTTTTCATCTACAAATACGCTATTACCATTTCTCCGTGCTTGTCCTTGTAACGGTAGTGCCACGAGATTACCAAATCCTCCTTCTGGCAGAGTGTCTTGATTTGGGAAGAATCTGTCGTATGATTTGAAGGAAAGATGCACATCTTCATTCATTGCCTTCGATAGTATTGACTTTCCCAATCTCCTTGCTTTTATGGTTGTTACAGCATTATCAAAAAACACCCACACGTGTGCTCCGTTTCCCGAACGTGATCGCTCAATGTAACAAGGGATATTCCAATCCTTGCATACGTTTGTAAAAGCAAGGACGTTATTTTGATAACCATGTTCGCAACTTTTATCATCGAAGTCCGTGCAGAGGAAAAAGCAAGTATTATCGTTTAGTATCGGATATAAACCTACGACATCACGTCCATAAATGTTTTTGCCAGCAAGATGGTTGTATATGTGTTCGTATGACAATGCGGAAAACTTGCGGTTGGGACATTCAGTACATTTGTATTTCCGCTTGTCGCAAAACTCCCAGTTCCATTCCCTTTCACATACAGGCTGATAACCAGACTTCTTTGTCATATCGCTATACCACCTTTTGGCGAACACATCCTCACGCCCTTTGAAAAGACTTCGGAATAATTCCACCTTCTCCTGTAACGAAAGACGAACAGATGGTTTTATAGGTTCTACTATTGGGGATGCGGCAATATCGCTATCATGAGAACATACCTCAAACGGTATTCCATGTTTTGCAAGAAGAGATTTCAGTCTTTTGTTCTCTTCTTCCAATTCATGCAATCTTCTCATGATAGCGTCCGCATCCATAATCATTTTACAGAATTTCCTTTTTTGCCACTTCGATGGCATCTATTTTCAGTTCACATTCCTCTTCATCCGCAACTGCATCAAGCACTTTGTCTGCAAGCCAAAGGGTGAGCATTTCCTTTTCGTCCACATTGAAGTATTTTGCCAACAAAATAACTTGGCTTCTCTTTGCTCGTCTGTCACCACGTTCTATCTTGCTAAACATGGGAGTGTCTATCTCTAAGTATGCAGCTAATTGACGTTGCAATACTTCGTGTTCGTCTCTCAAAGACTTGATTTTATTTCCTAATAACATATCTTATGTGATTTTTATTCGTTTTCTTCTGTTATAATTTCCCAATAGCCCCCAAAGTCAGCACCTATGCGCCTAATGATTCCATCCTCACGTAGTCTTTTTATTTGTTTCTCTACACCTCGTGAAGACATATCAATCATCATAGCAATTTCTGCAGCTGATATAGAAGGCTTCTGTCTAATTAAGTCAAGAACCCTCTCCGAACTTTTTGGCTTCCTCTCCGAACTTTTTGGCTTTCTCCCCGAACTAATATCGGCTGTCTCCGAACTTTTTGACCGAGTTCCCGAACCAGTCCCCGAACTTTTAACGGTGGTTTCCGAACTTTCACAGCATCCTTCATGAACAGGAATTGTCACCAAGAATGTCAAACGGTCGTCAGTTGTTTCAAAAACAGCACGTGGAGAACCGTTCTCAGCCAACTTAGCTTGAATGGTAGGAACACCTGTAGAGCGCCCTTCTGTCAAGTCAAGCTCTTTCAAAAAGTCTCCTAAGCGGCGATTACGATAGCGACGGCTTTTAAGCATATCGCCTTTCTCAATATCCTCTTTGGATATACTGCGGTCTGGTCCCGGGCAGTTGAGAATGGATATACCTTCAGGCTCAATAGTTATTTCTATTGGCTCATGCTGCAAGAAATCCCTGTGATAAACAGAGTTTACTACAGCCTCCTCTATGGCATCGTAAGGATAGTTCCAAAAGCGGTCGGCTTCTTGTCTGCCCGATATTTTGCGGACATTCTCTTTGAGAACATTGCTTTTGATGTAGTCCATCGTTTGCCTTATCATTTGTGGCACACTACCCTTGAATGTCACTTCCGTGAAATTATTCGGATCTCTCATCTTTCCGTTAGGGAATGTCACTATGTCAATCTGAGTGTATGGGAAGAACTTGCTTGGATTTTCACAGAACATCATGGCAGTCACATTCCGGATTAAACGATTTTCTTTTGGTCCTGTATATAGCTCCATTTGGTCAAGTATATTTGGAAGTGGTGTTCTTGCCACATCATCTGCTAATCTACTTCCCACTTTAACAAGGTGGTCACGAAGAAGCACCAAAGAAATGTCCTCTAACTGAATTTCTCTATTGCCACGCTCATCAAAAGGCACTCTGTTTGCTAACTCTCGTAACTCAACGAGAGCTTCGCCTTTTGCTTCAATGCTACTCGTGCCACTACGAATATAAAAATATGCCTTTGAGCCTTTGGCTGTCACATTCACAGGTACAGAGTAAGGACGATAACTGCCAGCAGGACACCATATCACAATCACTTGTTTGCCATCCACCTCTTCTACAGAAGTACGAGGCAAATAATAAGGTGCTATCTTGTTATTATAGCCAACCATTTCCTGTAATATGCCATCAATCTTTTCCATCGGCATACCTTCTACAGGACGGATTGCCATACCTGTTTTAT
This sequence comes from Prevotellaceae bacterium, assembly GCA_021204165.1. Taxonomy (GTDB): domain Bacteria; phylum Bacteroidota; class Bacteroidia; order Bacteroidales; family Bacteroidaceae; genus RGIG8745. The sequence continues at coordinate 11,397 of JAJPZU010000110.1, read as the reverse complement.
CGTCAGTATCTACACCAACGATAATATATCCACCTCCAAGGTCATCAAAATCATTAGCGAAAGCACACACACTATGGTATATGCTCGCCGGATTCCAACCTTTTTTGAATTCAATCCGATTGGATTCTATCTTCTGCTTGTTCAGCAGGTCTTCTGTGTTTATTGCAAGTGCCATGATTCTTTATATTAATTAACTATTCATTTTAGAAATGTCAAAAACAGACAATGGCTTATATGTACCAGATAAAGAGCCTATAAGTCTGCTTACCTTTTTTGATGACCATAAAGGATGTACCAAACAGTAGTTCTCACCATCATAAGGAGCTGTACCTATCAACGTTCCATCAAAACTTTCGACAGAATATCCATGTCTTAGAAGAACGTTCTTGACAGTGATATTTATATAATCAGTCCAATACTTTATTGAGAAATCAATCTTTGCATTTGAATCGTGTGCAAGCCTGGCCAAATCAAGACCAAGTCGCCAATCGAGCAAATGATGCACTCCTTGATTTGAATAATCCCTGATGCAATCATAACAAGACGATGTGCATCCTTTTTCATGATCATGGGCTATGAGCTTTTCGAAAATCTCACCCTTTTCTATGAGTGGCTGAATTATGGCTTTCTTTGGAACACCTTTATATCTTCTACCGCTGAGATAGTTGCTATAGCCGGCACCATTCTCTAATTGTTCAACGAAGAAAATCTCTACTTTCTTAGTTAGAGGAGTAATATAAAATCCCACCGTCAACTCTGCAGAGTCAATATCAAGATAATGAGATACTGACTTTCTTACAAGATATCCCCATGATAAAAAGGCGGCCCTTACAGCATAACTATTGACATTCTCTCCATTAAGCGGTGAAAGATTTAAGTCTTCAGGAACCTCCGCTATCGAAAGTGCAAGTACACCTGTTGTTTTTGATGAAACAAATGCATATTTTGTTTCAAATGACAAGTTTAATGTATTTCTTATTTCTTCAGGATAAGCATCACGGGATACATAAATATCATCATTATTTTTACCTAATTTATAGAAATCCCCATTGTTATCATTTACAAGATGTACGAGTCCTTGTGAAGGTACGATATTATTTCTGATTGCCATATTATCCACTTGCGGACATTCTTGCAGAGATTGTTCACAATCCAATTTTATATCGCTATTGGGAGAATACCAATCGTAACTTCCATTAAAATCCTCTATTGGCATATTGTAGTCAACACAGAAACCTAAAGGGGAACAAATTTTTACCTTCTGCATCTCGTTACCGCATACAGGGCAATTACAAGAGTCTTCATCTTGGCTAATAGATGAATAGCCACATAGAGTACAACGATTAAGCGGACAACGATAAACATTCAAGGAATTGTACTTTGGCTTTATTACATGCGAGTTATTATATTCGTAGTCAACAATTCCAACAGCCTTATATACTTTTTTGTCTTTCACAATCTCATGCCCAGGAGCAAAAGAGTTCAATGCCATATCAATATCTCGAGAAACGACATCTTCTGCGGGCAATTTCTTCGGCATACTTAAATACAAGTTCCTTGTGCGAGTAGGGAAACCAAACATTGGGAGAAGTCCTGCATTGGCAAGTCGCTCACTTAGAAATTCTTGTGTATACTCTGAACTTGTGGCAATTTGGCTTATCTTATCAAGGAATTGATTATAGATAAATTCTTTGATTTCTTGCTTTTGAGAGTCTGATATTTCAGTACCTGTAGTCACAACTTGGATAATACGCCATACTTCTTCATGGTTAGAAGATAGCCAGTTCGCAACTCCTTCTTTGTGCTTATCCCATTGGTCTACTGTTCCGAAATTACCATGTACGCTATCCTTTCCTGAATTTTCATCCTTTAAGGCAGCATATAGTATCTCCTTATATATAATGCGTTCAGCAATCTCTTTTGTTCTTGTTTCCAAATACGGGTCTTTGGGAGTATCTGAAACCATACGCTCATATTCTTGGAAGTTTGTTAAATCATGACTTGTAGAACGAGCTACAGTAAGAGCTATGGATAGTGGGTTGCCACGACGACCTGCACGACCAACACGCTGTTGGTAATTGAAACGTTGAGGAGGCACATTACCCATCATAACAGCCGATAGCGAACCAATATCCACTCCAGCCTCCATTGTTGTTGTTACACTTAGCAAATCAATACCTTCGACTATTGGATTTTCTGTTTTAAGGAATATGTCCTGAAACAGTCGTTGCCTTTTCTTAGAATCAGCCTTTGATGTTTGACCGGTCATTTCTTCACAATACAGACGATAGACATTATCGGTAGAGTTCAGCAAAGTAAGGTAATAGTCGTTAGGATTAGTAACATCTTCCTTTGTTAGGATATATTCCTCATCAAGTTTATGATAGCAATTTATACAAATACCATTTGCATGATGCATGTGAACTGTCTTGCATCGAGAACAAACCCAATACTTGGAACAGACTTCTGCTTTTATAAACGAGATTCCTTCTCCTGTGAGTGCAGTCACTTGTCGGTCTATAATACCACACTCCCTTAATACATCACGCAATGTATCAAGTTTTTCATTGGTTTCTTTCGTGCCTTTAATATGATACACATGTTGTACAAGTTTTCTTACCGCCATAGGGAAACTATCTTTGAGAGGATATTTAGAAGGAATTCCCATTATGCGTTTCTTCTCTCCAAGGATGCGAATGGCTGAACAAGCAAGTTCTTTCAACGTAGTATCTGCAATTTCACGGGTAGGTGAAAGATAGCCAAGTTTTAGTTCCTCAAACGAACGTTTACGGTTACCAAATATGCTTGCTAATTGTTCTATTTTATTAGATCTGCGTATTCTATCAGAAAATTCCAACTGATTATCACTAAGGTCTGACTTAACCTTTTTCTTTTCGAAATCAAAAAGGTCATACCATAAACCTGCCATAACATTGTAAAAACAGGTTGGTTTAGGACCTGCAGGGTTCATGCCAAGAGCCAATAATGTCTTAAACACATCATCCTCAATACTTCCAAGATTTTGACCATCGCAACAATTGAAATAGGTCTTTATTTTTTCCTTCTGTTCATCTGTAGCAAAACCCATGTGGTTTGCCATGATGACACGTGCAACCTCACCATAAGTTTGGTGATTTGTCAATTCATTTAAACGTTGACCATCCGACTGTGTCCAATTAGAGTCATCGAACAATTTCTTTAAAAAAGTCACCACCTCATTACTACCATTGAGAGCGTGGAGGATAGCCCAACGGAGAACATCTCTGAAATGGTCGAGCTCTATTCCTGCTGATAGTTTTGCAGCAGATTGACGGCTATCAGAGAAAAGTACCACTTTAGTGTTCTTTTCTTTCGCATTTTTCATTGACCGAATCAATGAATCTGCAAGAATCTGGTTCACCTTCTGCAAACCAGTACCATGGTAACGTATTGGTGTGACACTATTTTTATTTTTTATCGTGTATTCAACCTCACATTGAGGACACTTATGTGGAAACTTAGTTTCTGAATCTGACGGTTGTTCGTACAGACTATAAATCCCATCTAAATTAGGCTTATATTCGCCTGTACTTGGGTTAAACGATACGCGTTTCCAACCATCTTCAGAACCAGCATCGCCATTCCAAAGTATGCAATAGCCAGTACCGTCATCGTTTACAGGTTTCTCAGAACTTAGGTATGTGTGACCATTCACTGAAGTACAATAACCGCCAAGATATACCTCACCACAGTTCTCGCATACAAGAACTTCCAATACCTTCATACCACAACTACAAACGTTTCGTGGACGTTTGTAGAGTGTACCTATAGTTCTTCCCTGAAATTTGTATTCTTCATTTACATGTGGGCAATTAGGGTCAGAGCATCCCCATAAACCACTTACATTACGAAAAAAGAAATGTGCTCTTAATGGCGCAAGATAATGGCCATTCTGCTCACTTTTACATAATACTTTCATCAGTCCAGCAATAATACACAATCTTTCTTCATCTACAAGACCTAACTTGCCTGCAATTTTTCTCTATATCTTTGGCAATAATACCATTTCTTGAACTTAACGCATATTTAAGCCATGATAATAACTGATACTTGGAAGATAATTCATAAAAGTTGTCACACCCGAGACCTCTCAACAAATTGTTATCAGCGTTTGTATCTTCTTCATAATTACTTCCATATTTATTAAGTTCTTTTGTTGGCAAAGAGACGTCAGGCTTGTCTACAGACTGTTGCAGAGGATTTGATATAATTTTAAACTTTTTCCTAAATTCATTCCTGTTCACTCCAAAAAAACTCCGAAAGAAAATCTATTGATTGCTCATTTTCTTCTAAAGACGCACTTGAAGCGAGGAATTGTACCTGTGGAGAATTTGGATTTAATCCTAACCTGTCAAGTAAAACTCTTAATAAATATGCCACTTCTGTACCTGCAGTTCCCCTATAAGTGTGCAATTCATCAATTACAAGATGAAAGATGTTTGAGGAATCTTCCTCAAGCCACTTCCTTGTATTTGAAAATATTTCCGCCTCATTATTACGCATAAGCATTACATTCAACATGCTATAATTTGTAATCATAATGTCTGGCGCATTGTCCTGCATGGAGAAACGGTCCCACATTTCTGCAGAATCGCTTTCCATACAAGGAACATGATAAAGCAATTCTGTGTTATTATTCTCTTTTGCTACTTCCTGTGCCGCTTTCCATTCATTTTGCAAAAGTTTCTTTTCTTCGAGAAGTTTTCCTCGTACTTTATCTTTTATTCCACTGACGGGAGTTGCACCAGTATATCGTCCAAAGTAAAAACGATGTCCACTGCGATGTTCGTCTAACCAATCCAACGCCCCTGTTTTATCATCCTTATGACTGTTCAGGGCTTTTCTCAAACGAATCATCTGATCTTCAGCAAGAGCATTGAGAGGGTAGAGAATCATTGTGCGCATGGCTCTTTTTCTCGTTTTTCCCCAACTCTTTGATTCTGCTATCAAATCAGCTATGACAGGTAAAAGGAAACATTCCGTCTTACCAGAACCGGTACCTGTGGTTACTACTATGTGCTTCCTGTTTATATGTGCTTCTTTAAGCGCCTCATATTGGTGGTCATAGAGATAACGTTCCTGTTGACTGTTATTGACGAACAGACCAGTATTTACAAAATCATTCAGTTCTTTTGAAAGCCCTTCAGTATTACAAAACTCAGCCAAAGTAGCCTTTTCGTGGTATTTCGGTACAATCTCAATAATAGGTGGCTGACAAATAGTACCAGCCTCTTTTATCAGAGCATTTCGTTCTTGGTTATACTCTTCACGGAAGAAAGGCAAACCGCTATTTATATATTTGATATAAGCATCAAATATATCGTTGAATATCTTTATTGGGTTATTCATATTGTATTGTGTTACAGAATATTCTATTTAATTGCTTTACAGTTCCTGTTGAGATGTTTTCAAAAATATAGTTATTAACTTGTTTGCGTGGAAGTTGCTTTGAAGCCATACATTCCAACAAAAGTACACGATAAACCATGAAAGGCATTGCAAAAGTTGGCATTGTCAGTTGGTGTGTAGAACCATTATACCTACCATTTAACTCGTTATTCACAACTCTTGTCAGACAATACGAAAGAGCGTATGCTTCAGGATTAATGGCTCTTGACGGTAGCTGTCTGAGATATAGTTTCTCTGGTAATGAAAAGTAACGGGTTAATCCTTCTTTCTCTAATTCCGCAAGTCCACGTTTGGATTTCCAATTAACATACTTCAAATTACTTTCATCTTCATTACCAACATCAAATTTATCAACAACATCTTTGATGCACGGGTATGACTTCAGGATGGCAATAGCCGAAGGACACATCGTCTTACACTTAACCTCCTCATACGTTTCTGAAAAAGTGATTCCTGCTGAGACGTGTTTACTTTTCACTTCTTTTGGAAAAACATTTATATAATAGAAATGTGTACCATAATCAAGAACAATGGGTTCGCTTAGAGTATAATATCCATTTCCTAAATGGTCAATCACTCCATTAAATACTAATGGCCAGAAAATTCCCCATATAGGATTTTGCAACTCTAAATGATATATTTCATTAAGATAGTCGCAATTCTGTTTGATGTTCTCCAAACTCTTTTTGTCGAAATTGCTTATCCATACATATAGGAGTTGTTGAACTCTTTCAATACCTTCTTTATTCATTTATGTAGTCATTGTAGAAATTTGAGGGGGTGGCTGATGTCCTTTCTGCAAGTCTGTTAGGCGATAAATAGCCATAACGTTCATCATATTGTGCTTTGAATCTACCGACAAATATTTCCTTTAAAGGTTTTTCTATACAACCGATATATTTGACGCATTGTTCACTCAAAGGAATTACCTCTTCATTGGTAATGGTACAAAGTATTCTTAAATTCTCAGGGTATTCCTCACCGGAAGGTAAACAATTCGTTAATCCCATCTGAACATCTAAGAGTGGTTGCATAAAGTTTGGAAGATATGTAAGATTGATGTTCTGTAATACAAGATAGTGCATGATATTTGGATTTTTCTTACAGTGGTCTATCATATTGCAGAGTCCTTCTGTCCACAAATCTTCAAAAGACTTCCAACCGACATTTACATATTCTACAGCATAATAACACTTTTGTGTTGCGTGAATAATCGACAGCGCGTATGCAAAATCTGGAACCAATAGCATTTTATATACAGCAAGTGTTTTTGCTATTGTTGAAGCATTTTGATGTGGCAAGTTGTTAAGTTTTAGTATATCCTCCAGCGATTTTCCAAACGCCTCAAACATCATACACTCGGAATCCACCATATTAACGGTTTGAATATTAAGAGCAAAACGTGTTCCTGTTATGTCACTCTGGACTTGTTTCATATCTGTTTGAGAACCAAATCCTAAAACATCTTTAATTATGGCAAAATCAGACATGAGACTATCTTTTCTTTTGTTCGCGCTATCAACAAGTTTATCTATCTTTACGATTTCGTCTTTCTTTGAAGCGATAGTCTCATCTAATATCTTTATTTCAAATTTCTTTTCATCAAGAACAGATGAAATCTTTGCTTCTTCATCGGCAATGGATTTTAAAGTCTGGTTATAATGTTCCTTTTGCTGCTTGACAGCCGTCTCGTATTTGTCTTTTTCCATTCCGAGTATCTTCTCATACTCTTCCTTTGTTTTGTCGAGTTCCTGTTTGTATTCATCAGAAACATCGTTGATAAGATTTTGCTTGTACTCTTCAACGGTTTGAGTAATCACGTTTTTCACCCAAGGAAATGCAGACAGTTCGTTCAATTCCTCCAATGTCATGGAGAAGTTGGCATTTATTTTTTTCAGTCTCTCCAATCTACTTTTATAAACATTTGGAGTCAGACCCTTCAAGGAGGTTAATGTTTCTATCAGATTTTGTTCAACAGACTTATATGAATCTGCTGTCACAATCTCTGCCCAATGCTTCTTCAAGATTTTGGTCATAAACCAGTTAATCAACTGGTCATCATTGGTAATATCAATAACACCATCTTTTTCAGGTAGTTGGGATGCTACAAGGTATTTCGTTTCCGAAGAAGTCTCTATGACGTCTATATTCAATATTTCCCAATACGGAATCAGCCTCTCCTTGCTATTTGTTTTTATAAAGAATACTTTATCACCAGAAAGTATATACTTGTCATCTTCAGTTTCTATCAAATCATTCTCTTGAAAAATTGTGAAATTATTCTCACCATCATCGTTAAGAGTTGCTTTGATTGGATAAATGCGATTACCAAACTCATATACGCTACCGGATTTGTCCCAGATATAAGCATCCAAGTTATCACCTTCTTTTTCGTTAGGTATTACAGATAAACAAACCAAATGTTTGTTCTGATTGTAATATTTTTGGATGAAGTTATGGGCAAACACACGTCCTTTGGGAGGGAACATTTCTTTTCGCTCCTTGGATGTGAGATTATGGAAAACATTGTTGTAATTTACATATCCAACAATATCTATTTTTGCATTCCCATTTATTGAGAAATCAACATAACCAACTGGTTTATAATTTTCGAAGTCAAAATCATTCATAACACTACCTTATATTTGATAAAACCTTTATTGCAATATTATTCTCGTCGGCCTGTTTGATGCCTAATAGATGCATTTTACCCCATCGTTCTAAAACAGAGCCATTTGTTGTTTCTTTAAGATTCTGTGGTATAGATGTGAAATCGAGTCCAACAATACCTTCTTGTTGTCTTTCAGAATTCCATAGATTGTTTTCTTTATTTATTGTCCATTTATTATATTCCTCCAGCCATTTGGGAGAATCAGCTTTTGGCATAACAACCTCAAATTCAATTTTCTTGAAATTAGGAAATCGAATTGTATGAATACCAATATCCAGATTGCTCAATTCTATTTCCTCATTAGGAGTAGAGGGCTCCATTGGCTTTCCATCTACCCATAACCTACTTCTTTTAGTAAGAATTAGTTTAGGACCGGCACCATATACATATGTTAATCGCCCAATTTTCAAACCTCCTTGAAGTGAATAGAAACGCTTCTGTGTATAGAAATCGTATGTAGCTTCCGATTCTTTTATTATGTATATTGAAACATTTGCATATTTTTTAACCAAAAGTTCGGTCTTTCGCATAATTCTATGCTTGCAATGTTTGTTGAATACAATGGCAACCCCTTCTTCTCCTGTTTCTATGTAGCGAGTCTCTTGCCAATATCCATCGTACACATCATCTTTTTTGAACAATATCAAGCCTTTATGCTTAAAATTAAATACACGTGTAATGTCTTCGTATTTTAACTTAGCGACATCAAATCTTTTAAGCAAAGGCAATCTTGAATTGCGTATCTGTAGTTGTGAGTAGTATTCATTCAGATACAAGAATTCATCTTTATCAGTTCCTTTTTGTTTCTTTAATTTAGAATTTTCAATTATATATTCACCATTCCATCTGAGGTAAAAATTGAATATTTGTCGCAGATAGTCATCTTCCGTTCTTGAGTTTTCCCCAACATCTCTAGAATGTTTTGTGCGGAAGTATCTTTTTATTCCTATCTTGCTAATATTACGCCAAAAATCTTCTTCAGAAACATCTTCACCAGGATATAGGTTAGAATCTACAAACGCACAGGCTATATATTTCATGTCTTCTTCTGTAAATACGCAAAGCGACTGCATTAGTGGATATTGAACATATCTACCAGCACCTGTTTTCTTTTTACATTTAGCAACAAAGAAGTAATGAGTGTCACACCAAGTATAGAATGATTCCCAGTATTGTTCTTGATAGTCGGTCATCCATCTTTGCAAATCGTTGATATCCCAATCCAACACTTGCGATAGTCGGTCTCTGTAATTTTTTACGGTAATACCATCACTGTTTGCTCTTTTTGAGGCTGCATACAACTGAATAGCAAGTATTCCTTTTATATGCTTTATATCAATACGATAAGGATACAAGTTAGCTCTAACAGCATCCATAAGCAGACCCTCGGTAACGCCATTCTTTTTACAGAACTCCGTAATTAGGGCCTTGTCCACAACAAATGACACAGATATTCCCATATTGTCTTCTGAGAAAATCTGTGCGTCTATAAAGTCACAGAAACTGCTATATAGTTGTGTCGATGTCATGATTTATTCTATTATCTTTATCAAATAATGATACTTGTCTGATGTTTGACGGATTACTTTTGCCTTGTATCGTTCCTTATACTCTATTTCCATCTCTTTCGTATATGATTTAAGACATACCTTTATTTTTTTATCGCATTTATGTGGTACTGGATTTCCGTATAAATCAAATGAAATTTCTATAATGTCACCATTATTTAAGAGGGGTATCTGTGTGATTTTTTTATAATCTATAGATACTTTCTGGGTTGCGTATAGAGTATTGTATTTCTTGTCCGCATATACTATTTGGACATTAGCCGAATCTCCTTCATACAAGACCTCTTCTGCCATACTTTTAGGTAGCAATATCCTTATTCCATTACTCGTAATTAAGAAATAATGATTTGAGTATGTTGCGACATATTTTCCTTCAATCATTTTCCCAACGTTTGACGTAATAGAATCTTGAATCGCTTGGGTTTTCTTTTTTCCTTCATGAGATGCACATAAACGGGAATATTCACCAAAGCCACGTGCTTTTATCTTTGCAACTTTTGTATCTATATTATTCTTTTTTTTCTTAAATTCGGAATAAATCAGGCGTTTGATTAATACTCCTTCTATTGAAATGTCTTCTAAATTATTGATATAAGTATCTATCAATTTACTAACGACAATATAGCCTTCTTTTTGATAAACATTGAGAAGTATCTCATATATACAATAGTATGCAGCAGCATTAGATTGCTTAATGCAATACTCAATAAGTTCATTCACGTTCATTCCAACCGTATCACATAGTTTGAGATATAAACTTGGCAGAGACAAAGAATTAATACTCATTATTAATTTATCTTTTATTTCATCTGTCAGAATATCTTTAAAGTGATATAGGAACTCAAGATTCTTTTCTGGTTTAGCTGTAACAGAAAAGAGTTGTTCACATATGGATGATAAGATTTCTATGCTTGGTATGAATTGAGAAATATCATCTTCATTTAGATATTCAACAACAGGGGAGCGATATATATGTGTGTTGCACTTGAATAAAGTCCTTATTACATACCAAAACTTTTCCCTTGACTGACAGTGTGCAAGAACTTCTTTTGCATGTTTTTGACCTGTAGGTATGTCTCTACCGCTCTTTAGATAGCTACTAAACAATTCTTTTAAGTTGTCATTATTCTCAACTTTTGATAAATCAGAAATAACATTTGGCGTATCATCTGCAATATTTTTTAGTATAGTTTGCTCGTTTGGATTTACTAGCTTCTTATTTTCAGAATGGCAACTAATCAAATCACCGTTCACATACCATCCAGTTATTTCATCAAAAGAGGTTCCTGTTATATTTATGCCCTTTAAACCAAGCATACTATGAGATCTTAATGTTTGTACATCTATGCTTGCTGTACGTTCTGTTTTGTTTCGCATATACTTTACACTGATGATATCCTCTTTCGAAACTATGCTTGATGCCAATAGATCAGACAATGGATAAATACCATGGGAATATTTATAATTATATCTCAGAGCAATAAGGTCGCTAACAGAAACTTTGTTGATACATCCATTAGAATAACACTGGATTAAAGAAAGGGAGGTTGTATCAGAATATTTTCCTGAGGCATCGGCATATCTAAGAGCATAAGAGCCATCAGTGAAGAGTACTAACTCTGTGTCTTTGCATAATGATAGTATTTTATATTCTGCATCCATATTCTATTGTTATTTTAGTTAATGCTTTATTCCTATGTTGTATTCATA
>JAJPZU010000083.1 GCA_021204165.1 Prevotellaceae bacterium | reverse complement strand
CATAGGCGCGCCGCAGAATGTATGCGGACATGTTTGTTTGCCTTCTTCAAAGAGTATAAGCAACCGAGTGCTTGTAATTAATGCTCTTACTAAAGCCGTCAAGAAATCAGAGTTGAATAATTTGTCAGATTGTGATGACACTCGTGTAATGTTGAATTGGCTTGGATATCCGTCTGATGTTATTAATATTGGGGCTGCGGGAACTGCTATGAGATTTTCTTCCGCTTTGTTAGCTGTGACAGATGGTATAAAGGTTATTACAGGGACGGAAAGAATGAAAAACCGACCTATATCTATTTTAGTTGATGCTTTGCGAAAACTCGGAGCTACAGTTGATTATATGGAAAAGGATGGTTTTCCTCCTTTACGGATTGTTGGAAACAGTAGAATGGAAGGAGGGAGTATCTCTTTACCGGGAAATGTTAGTTCACAGTATATTTCCGCACTGTTGATGATAGCTCCTGTTATGGAAAAAGGGTTGTCTTTAACACTTACAGATGCTGTTATTTCCCGACCGTATATAGACTTGACATTACAATTAATGACGGACTTTGGTGCGAATTGTTATTGGTGTGGAGAATCTCAAATAATAGTAGAACCGGTACCGTATTCTTCCCGAACTTATTTTGTGGAAAGCGATTGGAGTGCAAGCTCCTATTGGTATGAGATGGTTGCTCTATCAGAAGGCGCTGAGATTGTTTTGGTGGGACTATTCCAAAATAGTTATCAAGGAGATGCTAAAGTGGCTGACATATTTGAAAAATTAGGTGTGCAGACTATTTTTGAGCATTCTGATAATATTCCAAGGGTTATCTTGAGGAAAAAAGGAGAACCTTGTAAATACATGGATTATGATTTTTTGAATCAGCCTGATTTAGCACAGACATTTGTTGTCTGCTGTTGTCTGATGGATATTCCATTTCGCTTTACAGGATTACAGAGCCTGAAAATAAAAGAGACTGATCGTATTACAGCTTTGCGCAATGAACTCTTGAAACTGGGCTATGTTGTAAAGGAGGAGAATGATAGTGTTCTGTATTGGGATGGCGAAAAAGTACCTGTAAATTCATCACCAGCTATTGATACGTATGAAGATCATCGTATGGCCATGGCTTTTGCACCTTGCGCTTTAAAGTTTGGAGAGATAAGAATTAATAATCCGGAAGTAGTCTCAAAATCCTATCCTAAATATTGGGATAATTTGAGGGATGCCGGTTTCCAGATTGAGACATCTAAATAAAGTAAGATATGTGGTATTTGTTTGTCGGACTATGTATTCTTGGCTTTTTTGCAATGATAGCAGGTTTTGTCAGGAATAGAAGATTGCAAAGAAAAATCGAGAAGGGGGAACTTTCTGAATTGCCGTCTATTCAGCAAGTAAATGATATGGAATGCTGTGGACAGCGCGAAACTTGTGAGAAAGAAAGCCTGCTGGCTGCGGTTAGTCGTGAAATAGAATATTATAACGATGAAGAACTTGATCGCTTCAGGGGACATCTTTCAGCGGAATATACAGATGAAGAAGTGGAGGAATTTCGTGATATATTATATACCATGAAGAATACAGAAGTGGCTGGTTGGGTAAGGAGTTTACAATTGCGCTCTGTAGAATTGCCGGATGAATTAAAAGATGAAGTTTTTATGATTGTTGCAGAAAGACGTAGCGACGGTCATAAAAGAGGAGAATAGTCTTATTCATATTTGAATTATACTAAAAACATATACTTTGCGTTATATAATATAAAGACTCAAAGTCTATAGAGACAATGAAGAAGCTGTTCGGTTTTTTTCTTATTTTGTATGCTGGCATATTTCTGACTTCGTGTTCTACAAAAAAAAATACGAGTATGACACGTGCTGTGCAGGCTTTTAAAGCTCGTTATAATACTTATTATAATGGGCGTTTGGCTTATATAGATGGGGTTGATGCGCAAGAAAAAGGTAATAAAGATAATTATACAGAGGTTATTCCTTTGTATGTAACCTCCAACAAAGGAACGGTATCGTTGGGAAACTCTGATTTTGCACGCTCGATAGAAAAATGCCAGAAGACCATCAAGCAACATTCTATTACTACTCGTCCGGAATGGAACAGCAATAAACCTAAGAAAGCAAAGGATAAAATATGGCTGAGCCAGAAAGAGTACAATCCTTTTCTTTATAAAGCTTGGTTTCTAATGGGAGAGGCGCAATTCCGTAAGGGCGAATACATGGAAGCAGCTTCTACCTTTTCTTATATTCAGCGATTATATTTTTCAAAGCCGGATATTATAGCAAAGGCTCGTCTGCTTGAAGCTAAGTGTTATTCCGAATTGGATTGGTTTTATGATGCGGAAGATGTTATATCCAGAGCTGTACGTGATAGTTTCCCACACAAGTATGATGCATTGAAATCAGAGGTCATTGCCAATTGTCAACTTCGTCAGCAGCAATATTCTGATGCGATATCCAATTTACTTAAAGCTATAAAAAAAGAGAAACGTGCTTTGCAAAAAGCCCGACTCTATTTCCTTCTTGGACAGTTATATCATAAAACAGGACAAGACCAGCTTGCTTTTAAAGCTTATAAAAAAGTCGCTGCCAAGAATCCACCTTACGAACTTGAATTTAATGCACGCATACAACAGACTGAAGTTATCTCTGCCGGAAAGAGCAAACAGATGATTCGTAAATTGTTGGCGATGTCAAAGAATCCGAAGAATAAAGATTACTTAGACCAGGTCTTTTATGCAGTCGGTAATATTTATCTTGCCAACCAAGATACATTGCATGCTATTTATGCCTATACAGAAGGTGTAGAGAAGAGCACGAGAAACGGTATAGAAAAAGGAGTTGTTCTATTGCATCTGGGACGACTCTATTGGGAAACGGAAGATTTTGTGAAAGCGCATAAATGTTATTCCGAAGTATTAGGTTTACTTGATAAGGAACGTGATGACTACAAGGAAATAGATGAACGTTCAAAAATATTGGATGAACTTCAACCTTTTGCTGCAGATATTGAGTTACAGGATAGCCTTCAAACTCTTGCAAAGATGGACTCTGTAGAACGTATGAATGTAATAAAAAACATTATTGAATACGTCAAGAAGAAAGAAAAGGAGGAAGAAAGGAAAGCAGCGGATGCAGAGGCGGAACAAACCAATAGAAATAATAGAACACAACAAAATACAGCTGCTGCAAACCGAACAAACCAGAATAATACAGGTAATAGAAATAGTGGAGGGTTGTGGTATTTTTACAATCCAACGGCTGTTGCTGCCGGAAAGTTGGAATTCCAGAAGAAATGGGGAAAACGTGAGCTGGCAGACAATTGGCGGAGAGCAAATAAGACAGTACTGGACGACTTTAACGAGAGCATAGCTGTGTCTGATTCTATTGATATGGATAATGATTCAATTGCAAATGCCACTTCAAATGGAGAGGAAATAGCGAATGATGCGAAAAAAGAGAATGAGGAATATGCCAATGACCCTCATCATCCAGAGTACTATCTCAAAGACATTCCGTTGACAGAAGAACAGATGAAAGCTTCGAATGCTACGCTTGTCAATGCTCTTTTCAATGCCGGAGTTATATATAAAGACCGGATGGAGAATTTCCCTCTTGCCGATAAGACTTTTATGCGTATATGTTCTGATTTTCCTGATTTTGAACAGATGGCTGAAACTTACTATAATATGTTTCAGTTGTATTCACGTATTGGACGTAATGATGAAGCGGAAGTTTATCGTAACAAGCTTGTCTCTGAATTTCCGGAACACGAATACGCAAAGAATGTGTCGGATGCTAACTTTGCGTTTAAGGCGAGATACGGCAAACAAGTAGAGGACTCACTTTATGCTGATACATATAACGCATTTCTTGCAAATGATTTTGATAAAGTCATATCGAATGATGCTTATGCAGAAAAAGAATATCCGGAAGGTGCTAACAGAGCACGATTTATGTTCCTTCGTGCGATGAGTTATCTGGAAATGGGAGAGCGCGACCAGTTTATGACCTCTATGAAATCAATTGTGGAGAACTATCCGACGAGTACTGTGAGTGAACTTGCAGGTCTGTATGTAAAGGGACTTAAAGAGGGACGGCTTCTTGCAAGTGGTAAATTTGAAATGGGTTCTATATGGGAGCGCAGGAGAGGATTGGGTGCAGAGGAAGACTCTTTGGCTGCTGATTCTGCTTTTACAGACGAGAAAAATTGTGACTTTGTATTTGTTGTGGCATACGAGCGTGATAGTGTGGATGAGAATCAGTTGCTGTACGAAATGGCGCGTTATAATTTTACAAACTTTACTGTGCGCAATTTTGACATCTCTATTGAAAGAGGCGATGGTATAGATATGCTGCAAGTGCGTACATTCCTCAATTATGACGAAGCGTTTATATATCTTCATCGTTTGTATAACAACGAAGAAATGGTATATAAACTGGAAGGACTCAAGTCATTTGTTATTTCAGAGTCTAATCTCAAGCTTTTGATGAGAGGAAAGAGTTTTGCTGATTACTTTGACTTTTATGATGAACATTTTGGCGAGTTCGGGCATTTGAATATTGATGACAGTACTCTTGATGAACCGACAGAACTTCCTCAGCCAAAAGAAGATGATGGATATGACGAGGAAGAAGATGGGTATGAAGATGATAATTACATATTCTAACAAATTAGGAGAATACAATGGACAATGGTATATTATTATGGGTTGACGATGAAGTTGAACTTCTAAAAGCCTATATTATATTTCTTGAAAAGAAAGGGTATGAAGTTGTTACTGCCACTAATGGGCGAGACGCGATAGATTTATGCCGTGAACGTTCATTCGACATTATTCTTCTGGATGAGAATATGCCGGGGTTGAGTGGCTTGGAGACGCTGTTCCAGATAAAAGAAATCAACAGTGCGATACCTGTTGTCATGGTCACCAAAAGTGAAGAAGAGGACATTATGGATCAGGCGATAGGCTCTAAGATTGCCGATTACTTGATTAAGCCGGTCAATCCGAACCAGATTCTTCTTACGCTGAAGAAACATCTTCATAAGAAAGCGATAGCCACAGAAGTTACCAATACGAGCTATCAGCAGAATTTTATGAAGATAGGTATGCAGATAAACGATTCATATAGCCTTGAAGAGTGGATTGAAGTATATAAGCGTCTTGTCTTTTGGGAACTGGAGTTGTCTGAAACCAATAGCGAGATGACTGATATGTTACGTATGCAGAAGATGGAGGCGAATACCGAATTTTCCAAATTCATTCGGAAGAACTATATGAATTGGATTGCCAATCCTGACAGCCGTCCATTAATGAGTCCGGACATATTCAAACGTAAGATTTTCCCTCTTTTGGACAATGGAGAGAAAGTATGTCTTATTGTCTTTGATAATCTGCGTTATGACCAGTGGAGAGTTATCAGTCAAGACTTATCCGAGAACTTTATTTTTGACGAAGAACTGTATCTCAGTATTCTTCCTACTTCTACACAATATGCGCGCAATGCGATATTTGCAGGTTTGATGCCGTCGCAGATAGCTTCCATGTTTCCTGATTTATGGGTTGATGAGGACGAGGATGAAGGAAAGAACCTGAATGAGATGTCTCTCGTCAAGACACAGTTTGAGCGTTATCGGTGTAAGAATACATTCTCTTATTCAAAACTAAATAATTCTGCTGATTCCGACAAATTCGTCTCTCAGTTCAAGAACATGACAAACAAAGACTTGAATGTCATTGTCATTAACTTTATAGATATGCTCTCACATGCGAGAACCGAATCGCTTATGGTTCGTGAACTCTCGTCTGACGAAAACGCTTACCGTAGCATTACCTTGTCGTGGTTCCGTCATTCTCCTGTCGGTGAACTTTTTAATATTCTTGCACATTCCGATGTCAAGATTGTTGTGACCACAGACCATGGGAGTATAAGGGTGAATACACCCGTCAAGATAATAGGAGATAAGAATACAAATACAAATCTGCGTTACAAACTTGGCAAGAATCTGAACTATAATACAAAAGAGGTTTTTGAACTCAAAGAACCAAGGAAGGCTCTTTTGCCTTCGCCCAATCTGAGTACATCCTATGTGTTTGCCATGAATGATTCTTTTTTTGCGTATCCTAATAATTATAATTATTATGTCGGATACTATAAGAATACATTCCAGCACGGAGGCATTTCAATGGAAGAGATGCTTATCCCTGTGGTAACAATGCAGAGTAAGCGCACCAAGCGTAGTTGATTTATAATAAAATTCTATATTATGATAATAAAAATAGATTCCATAGATGAAATTGCCGGTGCTGCTGCAAAGTTTGTACAGGCAATGGGAGATAACCGAGTTTTTGCCTTTTATGGTAAGATGGGTGCCGGCAAGACGACTTTTATAAAAGCTGTTTGTGAACAGTTGGGAGTTACCGATATGATAAATTCCCCTACTTTTGCCATAGCCAACGAGTATCTTGACGGGAACGGAGAGCCTGTATATCATTTCGATTTCTATCGTTTCCAGAAAGCAGACCATGCTGCGGCTTTAGCCGAAGTTCTTGATATTGGCTATGAGGATTATGTTTATAGCGGAAATCTGTGTTTCATGGAATGGCCTGAACTTATAGAGGAACTATTGCCGGAGGATGTGGTGAAAGTCTTTATAGAGGAGCTGGAAGACGGAACAAGGAAAATAGAATTTAAGAATTAGCGCAAAACAGTCTCCTTTTGATGGGAGCATGAACGTTGTTCTTATGGCACGGGGTCATAGCCGTGCCCTCCCCACGGGTGGCACCGTAAGATTCTGCGTACAGCCAAGTACATGCCACGAAAAGGTCCGTGTTTCTTTATTGCCTCTATTGCATATTGTGAACATGTCGGAGTGAACCTGCACGATGGCGGGGTGAGAGGCGATATGCAAGTCCGGTAGAAATAAATGGGTATCAGTAACAGAAAAGACAAAGCCTTGCTGATAGTTCGGAAAAATGCTTTCATGGTAATACCTTTTCTCCTATTTTGTCTTTTCTTCGATTCTTCTCAGAATTTTATATACACTTCTTCTGATGTTATTTGTAGTGCACGGCTTGTCTGCAATACAGATGAATGCGATGGCCATACTGCTCTCCTTTTCTTCCATAATCTTCCATAAATTGTATTTGGAACAGCGGTATGCCTCGCGTATCTGCCGTTTCATTCTGTTTCTGTCTGTGGCATTGTGCAGTTTGCGTTTGGGGACACTTATGAGTATTGATACCGGAACTTCGCCTTTGGGTATGGGTATATACAGTGCACGTAGCGGAAATGCAGACATTGAGGCATTCCCACCGGCAAATAGCTTGTCGATAATCAATTTCTTATTCAGTCGTTCTGCCTTGCAGAATGTTTCAGAAACAGTTTCCATTACTTGCAATCGTTAATTCCTTTTTTTGCTGTTCAAGAACAAACAGCGTCCGTATATATAATAATGGCTGCGCATCCTCTCTGTTCAATAGAACACATGTTGCGCAGCCATTATTTATTGTCAGTGTATCAGTTTTTCTGATGCTTCTTTATATAGTCTTCTATCATTGCCGGTACGGAACGCAGTTCCGGAGTTGGCTGCATATCAATTCTCAGTCCGGCTTCTTCTGCCGCTTTGATGGTTTTGCTTCCAAGACATGCAATGGCTATATCTCCCTGCTTGAAGTCCGGGAAGTTCTTCATGAGCGAATAGATTCCTTTCGGGCTGAAGAATACAATCATGTTATAGTCGAAAGGCTCGTCCGGTCCGAAGTCGTTGCTCACCGTATAGTACATTACGGCTTCACTATGTTGCAGTTTGGCTGCATCAAGCATGTTCTTCAGGTCATCATTATGTACAGAAGACAGCGGCACGAAATACTTCTCTGTCTTATGCTTCTGCATAATAGGTATCAAGTCTGCCAATTTTCCTGATTCCGGATGGAAGTTCTTGCGTTTGCGGTACTGCACATATTTCTGTATATACAGTGCTACCTGTTCCGAGACACAGAAATATTTCATGGTTTCGTCTATATTCACCCGCAAATCTTTGCAGAGTGTGAAAAAGTGGTCTATAGCATGGCGGGAAGTGAATACAATTGCTGTATGTTCAGGTATAGATACTTTTTGCTGGCGGAAGTCCTTTGCCGACATCGGCTCTACTTTGATGAATGGTCTGAATACCACCTCTACGCCATATTTCTCAGCGATGTCGAAGTATGGTGACTTCTCCGTCTGCGGTTTAGGTTGAGATACTAAGATCTTTGTTGCCATTAATGTTCTAAATTTTTACGATAAGACTTTCGTTAATCCCGTTAAAAATATGCCAAAGGACAAACGCGGGCATTATTTCGACGCTGCAAAAGTACAAAAAAATCAATGGAATCCCATGCCTTTTTGTTCTAAAGTTGGTGCATAGCTTGTAAAACAGCAACAGTTCATACAGAATGAATACTAAAAGAAGGCTGAATCCTGTCTGCGGAAGTTTATATTCCGAATAGATTTCAATCAAGGCAAGTGGAAACAGGATGAATGCCGATACTGATGTGATGAGAAAATAAGACGATATCCATTTGTGTCCTTGTGTGCTGTGGAAGAATATCCAGTCGATGAATATGTAAACTAACGCTTTTATGAAGATGAATGCCATAAGTGCAAGAAAGCCGACTGATAATATTGTATATACGGAGGTCTGGTCTATGTCTTGCCGTTCTTGGCAGAAAGTTTTGCTGAACAGGATAAGGCACACAGACAGGCTGCTGACACTTAAAAGTAGGAGCGTGTTGCGTGCTTCGCTTGTGCTGGCTCTTGTGTTCTCGTCTGTATATTTGCGCTTGTTGGTGAACAAGTCCTTGATGCGGTATGCCAGAAATGTGCCGCTGTTGTAAATGATGACCGCAATTAGTGCGAACATCACAAGCATGGAGGCGGCTATGTAGTTGTCATTCCCGAATGAATACCTTTGCGGAATATTTGCCACATCCCTGTCCGGCATTTCTGTCCCCGATATATATATGTTCGATGTATCGATATTGCTCAGTTCCCTATGTCGCATTATCGAATCGTAGTTTGTAGGTGTATATTCTGTGTGTGTGGAAGTCTTCTGCCCGATAAGAGGACATACACTGTCTTCCTGTTGTATGCAGGTGGAGTCTTGTGTCTCTGTTTGGGATATTGACGGGCTTTCCGTATGGTGTAGGGTTGACGAGATGTATTCTGTCGTGTCTTGTGGTGTCATTGATGTTTTTTCGGATTCTTCGTGGCGGTTTTTTTTGACTTTCTTTCCGTGTCAGATTCAGGAGCGTCTGCCCCATGCTTCCAACGCAATCTCTATGGCTTTGTCCGGAGTGTCTGCGACATTCCATAAGTTTAGATGCTCTTGTTTCATGAATTTTTTATCGACAGCAGTCTCAAGCATTCCGATAAGCTGGTCGTAGTATCCCGCTGTGTTTAGGATGATTATGGGTTCTGAATACAGTCCTATTTGTTTCCACGTGATGATTTCCAAGAGCTCTTCCAGTGTTCCGCAACCGCCGGGAAGGGCAATGCAGGCATCCGACAAGTTTGCCATTGTCTGTTTGCGCTCGTGCATGTCCTTGGTGATGATAAGTTCCGACATGTCGTCATACTGCCATCCCCTTTCCACCATGAACTGCGGAATCACCCCTGTTGTCCTTCCTCCCGCTTTCATGGCGGCATCTGTGCATACACGCATAAGTCCCGTGGCTCCTGCACCGTTGACAAGTCTTATGTTCTTCTCGCCAATGAGCTGTCCAAGTCTTGCGGCTGCATCGAAATATACTTTGTCTATTTCTGTGCTTGACGCACAGTAAATACAGATTGTTTTCATTGTGTCCGTTTTGTCTGTCGAAAAAAATGTGATTCTTCAGCTACGCATTCCTGCCGCTAACTGAAGAATCACACTTTCAATGACTTAAATGTTGAAGGCACTCTTTATCTTTTCCACATAGTCGAGCTTCTCCCATGTGAAAAGCTCCACTTCCATTTCCTTGTAGCCTTCATATCTGTTGGTGAAACGCTTGGTGACAGTCTCCGGCTTGCGTCCCATGTGACCGTAGGCGGCAGTCTCTTCGTATATAGGATTGCGCAGTTTCAGACGTTCTTCTATCGCCTTAGGGCGCATGTCGAACAGTTCTTCTATCTTCTTGGCGATTTCTCCGTCCGACATCGCCACATTGGAACGTCCGTAGGTGTTGACATAGATGTTGATAGGACGTGCCACACCGATGGCATAGCTTACCTGTACAAGCATTTCGTCTGCCACACCTGCCGCCACCATGTTCTTGGCGATATGGCGTGCCGCGTATGCGGCCGATCTGTCAACCTTGCTCGGGTCTTTTCCGGAGAATGCACCGCCTCCGTGTGCGCCTTTGCCACCGTATGTATCGACGATGATTTTACGTCCGGTCAGTCCTGTGTCACCGTGCGGTCCTCCTATGACGAACTTGCCCGTAGGGTTCACATGATATTTAATGCCGGAGTTGAAAAGCTTCTTTACAGCTTCGTTCTTTATCTCCTTGATGACTCTCGGCATCAGTATGTTGATGACATCCTGCTTGATTTGTCCAAGCATCTGTTCATCCGCCTTCTGTTGGTTGAGCGTAGCGGAAGGCTTGACGAACTCGTCGTGCTGAGTCGAAACCACGATTGTGTCTATGCGGACAGGGCATCCGTCGTCTCCATATTCTATCGTGACCTGACTTTTTGCGTCGGGACGCAGATAAGTCATGACTTTTCCTTCTTTGCGTATGTCTGCCAAGGTACACAGAATCTTATGGCTCAGGTCAAGCGACAGAGGCATGTAGTTTTCCGTTTCGTTTGTGGCATAACCGAACATCATTCCTTGGTCGCCGGCACCCTGATCCATTGGGTTCTCTCGCTCGACACCTCGGTTTATGTCTGCACTCTGTTCGTGTATGGCAGACAGCACACCACAGCTTTCCGCCTCAAACTTCAGCTCGGCATTGGTGTAGCCTATTCTTGTGATTGTACGTCTCACCACATCCTGCAAATCGACGTAAGCTTTTGATTTTACTTCACCGGCTACGACAACCTGTCCTGTCGTCACAAGCGTTTCACATGCCACCTTTGATGTACTGTCGTAGGCCAGCAGTTCATCAAGCACTGCATCACTAATCTGGTCGGCCACCTTGTCCGGATGACCTTCACTGACTGATTCCGATGTAAATAGATAACCCATACTTAATTTTGAATTTTAATGTAAATAGTTAATAATTAAAATCAGTGTGGGAAGAAATTGGGTAACAAATGCAGACAACCCTTTTGGCATTTGAATCGTTCAGGATTCATCTGTTCCGTGAAGTTGTCGTTTTAGCATTTTTTTTCTGTGGTTGCAAGCTGCCCAAATCTGTCCACATTTATCTGTTTGCCGAAGCTTTTTCGGCTTTTGCGCGGCAAAGTTACGGAAAATAACTGGATTGTACTAATTTTGATGGTTGTAAAAAACGAAAGAATGGATGAGACCGCTTTTTTTTCTCTCTCTTCTTTTGATGCTTTGGGCTCAAGATTAAATTTCTTGTCAACTCATCCATAATACAGAAAATCTCTATAACTTTGTCTTCGTAATCATCGCTTATATTTGGTTTAACTTATTGAATGTCAGCTATAAAGTTGCGAAATATTTGCGAGATTACCAACTTTTACGAGCAATATCTTATCCCGGACTCACGTAAATATACAAAATATTTCAGTGATTACCAGCTCTTAAAGAAACTTTCTTGTCCCTAACTCACGTAAGTATGAGCTTTACTACATTCTCAAAACGGAAGTCGGCAGGTGCGGCAATTGGGACGTGCTTGTCACTAACCTGAAACGGCAGGGTGTGGAGGTGCATTTCAGCCACAGAGGGCAGACAAATGAGATACAGGGTGTTGTATTCACCAAGAACGGCTATCGCTTTAACGGCTCCAAAGTGGACAAGCGTTTCAGCTATTCCAAGATTGATGCAGCTTTGCAATGTAACAGGTATGAGGGGCTTATGGGAATGACAGCCCAAATATATGAAGTTGCTATGCCAAGCGCATCATCCGGCACAACACAAAGCGAATTGTTTAACGGTTCATTGGGAATGCTGAATGGTGGTGGTTCATCTTACAACGCCGCTGATGCGGAAGCCAATCAGGAAATGGCGGACATACTTCGCAGGAAGAAGAAACGTAAACGGGGAATGAGGTTGTAACTGTATTGAACACACAGGACAATGAATAACTTGACTCTCAATATTCGTTTCTAAGGGGTTTTTAACGCTTCTATTGATTCCGGCTGGTTGAATGTTAAAGATGAGAGTGATTCCGTTTGGAGACACTCCCATCTTTGATGTGAAAACTTCTTACTTCCTTCTCGCAAGATACTCAATGGCATAAACCGGCCAGCGGGGAACTTTGCGAATGTTTGTGCGGACAGCAGGAATATCGCACAACAGAAAGAGAGCGGCAAGGGCTAAAGCGAACCAAATAACACAGCCATAGACCTGCTTCATAGCCACCATCATCATGGAATGCAGGAAGTCCCGCCCGTCGTATTCTCCGAAGTTGAAGTGGGCCATATCCAAATGCGTGAGAGTGAGTTGCTGTCCGTAGTTCATCATGTTGTCGTTCATAAAATGCGAGAAGATAGTAGTATAAATGCCATAACCTGCCGCTCCTGCCAGATACATGCGGAGGATATTGAACACGAACAACCCCATGAAGAACTGTTCAAGACTGGGCACCGATTCATCTAAAGCCCACATCAACGTGGGGGCAAGTACGGCATAAGCAAATCCCCGCAAGAATATGGCAAGGCGATACTGCTCGATATTGACATTTATGTCCAGCGTAAAGTACATCAACATGCCATAGAGTGCGATGCCAATAAAGGCAATGCCGAATAATTTCCACACCTTCCACTTCTTGACTTTCAGCCAATAGAGATCGAGCAGGATACCGAGGTACATACCGGGAAGTGCCCACATATACTGCGATTCTTTGGTAAGCTCCTCCAGCCGGATGACTTCGCTGTAGAGTATCTCTTCCATTGTGTGTTCAGCACCGAAAGCGAGTTCGGCAAAGAAGGTGACAACGAGAATGGGAACTACGTTGCGACGTGTAAAAAGGCTGAACTCGAGGTATGGGTAACGGTAGTAGCGCAGGCGGTAGAGTACAATGCCGAAAAGTATAATGGCTGCACCAAATAGAATGCGTATGCGGCGAGTATCGAACCACATGAGATAGTCGCCGTACACCACAATGTACGACACCATAAGCATCAGGACACAAATGAGCAATGCCCCTTGAAAGTCAATACCTTTAAGCGACAGACGCTGGGGCATAGGACAGAACGGACGGCAGAAGACGGTTTGCGTGAGCAGTACGAATGACATGGTGCCGATGGTGAAGACGTGCATCATCTGCCATGTGAAATGATGACCGAACCAGGCGGCAAACCATCCGCTGCCCTCGATGGCAGTGAGCAGGATGATATGGAGCACGGGGAAGAAAACGGCAAAATCGCGTCGGGGAGTAATCCAAAGCTGGATGTTGCTCATGCACTCGAAAGTGCCCTGCATCTTGGCCATTCCAGCTATGAAGCACACCACTGTGAGTATAGGCATCGACTGGCAATACATTGTCAGTACATTGCATAGGCCAAGAACAATGGCAGAACCGCAGAGCAACTGCCGGTTGGTGAAGCGGAACTTCATGCGGAAAAGCATAGGAAAATAGACAGCCATACCCGCGAGAGTGGCATAAAGCAGAAAAAGCACGTCCTCAATCATAAAGTTTGTGGTACCGCGAATGCCGTCCAGCGCACCAAGATAGATGCCGCCGCTGAACTGGAAGCAAAGTGCGGTCAGCACGTACAGCCACGGCTGTACACGGCGAGGCATCCACTCCTTCATCATAGGCATGGAAAAACCCATGTTGGATGGAGGCCCACCGGCACTTTTCATAAAAAAATCTGTTAATTGTCCCATTATTCTTCAACGACACATTCTACATTATAACCGCCCTTGAGTTTGGTGACATCAACATCCTCATCGAGTTTGATGCGCACGGTGACGCGCTGTTCTACTTTCACGAAATTGCCCGTAGCATTGTCAATGGGAATGAGCGAGAAGGCACTGCCGGTAGCATCAGAAATGCGTTCCACCGTACCTGTATATTGTATGCCGGGAACGGCATCGGCTGTAACCTTGGCCTTATTGCCCACTTTGATGTGAGGTAACTGACTTTCCTTGTAGTTCGCCTCAATCCACCGCTCGCCCTTGTCCACGATACTCACTAACACCTGACCCGGATTGACAAGCTGTCCCGCATGAATATCCTTCGTGCCAACAGTGCCGTCGCAAGTGGCAATGATGTAGCAATAGGAGAGGTTGAGACGGGCAAGATCGACAGCACGGCGGGCCAGTTCGATACCCTGCTCCGAGGCCGAAAGGTGATGTCCTTGTTCGGCCACGACAGCCGATTGCATCTGACGTGAACGAACCGCTTGCTTGTAGGCTGCCTTGGCACTCAGATACCCCGTATGTACATTGTCATACTGTTGTCTGGTAACGGCATCCTGACTGAGGAGCTTTTTGAAACGGGCATCCTCACGCATGGCATTCTCCATCTGTACACGTGCGGATTCGATGCCGGCCTCGGTCACGGTCATGTTTGTCTTGGTGGTAACAATGCTGCTTGCCGTTCCCTGTGAGCCATGTTCGGCGCGAATAAGGTCTGTTTCGGCTTGGGCCAGCCGTAAGCGAAATTCGGCATCCTCGATGATAACGAGTGTATCCCCCTTCTTTACCTGCTGGAAATCCGAGAAACGTACCTCACGGATAAAACCTTGCACACGGCTGCTTTGGGGCACGATGTTCTGTCGTACACGGGCATTGTCGGTAAATTCTCCTCTGCCAAAGTGCATGAACTGGCTCACCACATAAACGGCTCCACCCAAGAGGCAAAGCACGATGAGTGTATTGTAGAAATAGGTGTGTATCTTATTCTTTTCCATTATTATAAAGTATTTGTTACGTATTTGAGTTTATAGAAATTATAAAGCATGCTGATACGGGCATTAACCAGCGCCATTTCTGCAGAGAGTTTCATATTAGAGGCGTCAACCATGTCGGTAAGAAGCGCAAGGTCGTTCTGATAACGGTTCTGTACCACGTAGTAGTTCTGATTGGCAAGTTCCACCTGCTTCTGCTGGGTATTCACCTCATTGTAGGATGTAATGAGGTTGGTGTAGTTTGCTTGTACAGCATTCTCTACCCCTTCATGTGCCAAAGCGAGTGTTTCCTGCGACCACTGATGCTCTATACGTGCCTTGCGGATGTGGTGTTTGTTTTTCCAAAGACTGCCAAGGCTGAACTTTACACCTATCCCGACAAACCATACGTTTACATTGCAATCCTTCGGGATGAGGTCTTGTGTATAAGGCCCAAAGAACTGATTTTCGGCCACGATGGCTACCGAAGGCAGTGATTCTGCCTTAACCTGTTTCACCTTTTGCTCTGCCAAATTTGTGACCACTTCCGACTGACGGATGCCAAGGTTGTTGTCCGCTGCTGTCTGCTGCCACGTATCTTGGGCAGTGACTGTCGAGAGCGCGTTTATTTCTATGTCAAGTTCATGCTTATCGGGAGCTATAACCGTCTGCTCCGGTAAATGAAGCGTTGTCACCAGTTGATGGTTGATGATGGTAGAAGCATCAGTAAGCTTTGTCAGCGTGAGTTCAAGACTCTGTAACTGGAACTCATAGCGAGTGATGTCGTTCTGCAAAACAGTACCCTGCTCACGGCGGGCCTTCATTTGCACTATCTCCT
Organism: Prevotellaceae bacterium; assembly: GCA_021204165.1. Lineage (GTDB taxonomy): Bacteria > Bacteroidota > Bacteroidia > Bacteroidales > Bacteroidaceae > RGIG8745. Next base: position 1,156 of record JAJPZU010000083.1, on the reverse strand, counting down.
TCTCCGCAAGCGCGATATTCCCGCGAACCACTTCTATCTGATTGTCTAAACTGCAGAGGTCAAGATAGTAACCCGTCAACAAAAAGCGTACTTCCTGTCGGTCCTTCTCTACGTCAAGTTCTGCCATTTCCTTACTTAACTCCGCCATACGTATGCCCGAATGGATAGCACCACCGGCATACACAATCTGCGACACCTGAGCCGTGAAACTGTTGCCCCAATGGGGCATGTCCTGTTTGCCGTTTGCCACGGGAACGGCTCCCACCCCCGGTACGATGTAATCAGTAGTTCCATTAAGCGAAAAGCCTCGCGACAGCATGAATGCATTGCCCGTATAACTGCCTTGAAGACTCAAATCCACACGCGGCAGCAAAGCTGATTTGGCTGCTGCCACCCCTTCATCGGCTGCCTGCAAAGCCACCTCACTTATTCTCACTTTCCGACTCTGTTGGTCAGCAAGATTGTAAAGTGCCGAGAGTGTCATCGTTTGCACATTCCTGTCTTGCGCATATATAGGCACAAGACAAGCCTCTCCGACCATCAGAGCGATAGCCAGAGCGGAATAAACTCTAAATTTGTTCATGAAATAGATGTATTATCGTTCATTATTCTTTTCCTGTGACTGTTAATTATAACCGTTAACTGTTATTCATTCCCTCGGAAAAACTAATAATGAACTTAGAAGCTCGGACAGTATAATATCTGTCACAATGCGCTACAAACTGCCTCATTGGGGAACATTAAAATGAGAACAGAATTTCGAGCACTATTGATAGAAAATCCGATGCAAAGGTACAAAAAATCTGAATAGGGTGGTTTTATGAGTAATTTTTAAAATGTTAAATAGGAGATGCCTCGTCTTCTAATATGCTAAATGTAGTTGCTGTTGAAGAAATGAAAGCGCAGTTAACCACTCTGTGTCAACATTTATTCGCGTAAAAATCTTTTTCGACAGAATAACACTGTATGCCAAAGTTGAGATATATGGAATCGTAACAAAAAAGATTTCCTCATGAAGAAATATTACGGGGCTGTTTGATGTGTTTCCGACTTTTATTGCTACTCTTGCATCAAAATGAGTGACATTGAAAGCAACTCACAGCAAGGCGCAGAAGTAGGCACGGTTGCCAAATCATTACCCAAATTTCAGTTTCCC
>JAJPZU010000075.1 GCA_021204165.1 Prevotellaceae bacterium | reverse complement strand
CCTAAGTTAGGGGAGGTGGCGCGTAGCGACGGAGGAGTCTGTCGAAGACGTCTGCCAATATATACAAGTCACACATGAGTAGTCTGTGAATACATCCGCAAAGCATCCAACACAACACATGAGTAGTCTGTGAATACATCCACAAAGCATCCACACAACATATTAGGAGTCTGTGAATACATCCGCAAATATATACAAGTCACACATGACTAGTCAGTGAACACACTTTTTTTGCCTTATCCATTCTTTTCAATATTATCTGCTTGAACTCAGCAAATATCATTTAATCAGGCATTTTTCTGTCTTTTAAGGGGAAAATCAAATACATCCGAGAAGATAAAAATCTGAAACGGGTGCTATGCTATGGATAAAATACGTAACTTTGGCTTGTTCTTAATATAGACATGGTTATGATAATGGACTGGGAAAGACTTATATCGAATAAACGGCTCGGACAGGAAGAACTGCACTACAAGCGGAAGGACGACCGCACGGAGTTTAAAAGAGACTATGACAGACTGATTTTCTCTGCTCCGTTCAGGCGGTTGCAGAACAAGACACAGGTGTTTCCTCTTCCCGGCAGTGTGTTTGTACACAACAGACTGACACACAGTCTCGAAGTGGCAAGTGTGGGACGCTCGCTTGGCGACGATGTGGCGCGCAGGCTGCTCCGGTTACACCCGGAGCTGGCTGGGACACATATAAGTGAAATCGGCGACATCGTGAGTGCCGCTTGTCTCGCCCACGATATGGGTAATCCTCCTTTCGGACATTCGGGCGAGAAAGCCATTGCCACCTTCTTTTCGGAAGGCGATGGATTGAAATACAAAGAGATGGTGACGGACGGGCAATGGCAGGACCTGACACACTATGAGGGAAATGCAAATGCCTTTCGTCTGCTGACCCATCAGTTTGCCGGACGGAGAAAGGGCGGATTTGTCATGACCTATTCCACTCTTGCCTCCATCGTGAAATATCCTTTCCGTTCTTCTTTTGCCGGAGACAAACAGAAGTTCGGCTTTTTCTTGAGTGAGGAGGACACATATCGGAAGATTGCCGATGAACTGGGAATCGTGAAGCTTGCGGACGGACGCTATGCGCGTCATCCGCTGGTCTATCTGGTGGAGGCGGCTGACGATATCTGTTATGAAATAATGGACATTGAGGATGCCCATAAGCTGAAACTTCTTTCGACGGAGGAGACAAAAGAAGCTATGCTTGCTTTTTTCGATGAGGAAAGAAGGGAGCGTATCTGCGAAGTGTTTACCGAGGTGGAGGACATCAATGAGCAGATTGTGTATCTGCGCTCGTGCGTCATAGGCAAACTGGAGCACGAGTGTGTGGAAGCATTTGTGAACAACGAACAGCAAATTCTGAATGGCGAGTTCGGGGGACCGCTCATCAAGAGCATTTCTCCCCGGGTGTATGAGGCATACCGGAATTGTATGTCGTTGTCGGTGAGGAAGATTTACCAAAGCAAGGATGTGGTAGATATAGAGCTTGCCGGATACAAGATTATCAGTACGTTGATAGATTTGTTCGCCACGACGGCGATGTATCCGGAGAAGGCTTATTCCAAACTTCTGCTGCGCCGTGTGTCTTCTCAATATGATGTGCATTCGGAGGATGTATATACCCGCATCATGGCTGTGCTTGATTTCGTGTCGGGAATGACGGATGTCTTTGCTCTTGACCTTATAAGGAAGATTAATGGTGAGAGTATCCCGATGCTTTAGTGCCCGGATTTTCAGCATTTCTCCCGTATTTGCGGGCGGCATGAGGCGGATGCGCTCAAAACTGACATAGCCGTACATACAATCAAGCCCCGGCATCCACAGATGCCGGGGCTTGATTGTATGTACGTTTTCTTTCTTATTTGTCCTTGTTCTCGCTGAGCACCTTGTTGGCACCGCTTGTAATCTGCACAAGTTCAGGGTGCTCCTTTACGAATGTCTCGATGTGCCGGACATATTTCTCTGCAAGAATCTCGTCAACAGTGATGAGGATGCCTGTTTCCTCCACATCGCCGAATCCGTAGTTGATGGCTGTGCCGAACATTTTCATTGTAGGCGACAGGCTCATGTAGGCATTGACAAGAGGCGGAATGTTCAGTCCGAGGCTGCGCACTTCATGGTTCAGTATGCGGTAGTCCTCCTTGAAGTCGTCCTTGTTGAAGAGTGCGGCAAGCTCCACCGGGTCGTTCTCCAGTTGCAGAGGTTTCATAGGTATGATGAGCTTGTCCTTGTCCTCGAAATGCTTGTTGAGGAAATAGAGAATCATGTCGCGTCCTCTGCGGTTGTAGGACGGGTACATGGTCATCTTTCCGAAAAGGTATTTTACATTCGGCATGATGACGGTGAGTGCTCCGAGACCGTCCCAGAGATTGTCCAATGCAAAGAGAGCCTTGGAACCTGCCCTTGTAGATTGGTATTCCAAAGTGACGAATGAACGTCCCAGCTCAATGGTGTAAGGCAGATAGTCTGTCATGAACTTCTCGGAGAAGTGGAACATGTGTGATGTGGCAAGTATCGGTTGCCCGTTGTCGTCAAGCTTGGCATCTGTACCCAATAGATATCTGTAACCGCCGATGATTGCTTCTTCTTCCGGATCCCATACGATAAGCTGTTTGTACGGTTCGTCCATCGTGTCGAACTCATCGAGGTCGAGAGCCTTGCCTGTACCTCCGCCTGCTGCACGGAAAGCTATCTCGCGCAGACGTCCGATTTCACGTACTACATTGGGAGAGTCTTGGTAGGTGACTATATAGATTTCGTTGTTGCTCTTGTTTGTGAAGCGAAGCCGTTTGTTGTCTGTCAGCTCGGCTTTAAGTACTTCCTTGCTTATCGGAGCAATAATTTCTTCTTCCATTTCTTTTGATTTATTGGCGTTGTTGCTTTATTATTGTAAGTTATATACTTTCTCTTTGACCCATTCCGCCCATTCCACCGCCGTTTTCGACTTGTCGGTGAATGTCTGCCATGGAATAGGTTCTCCGAATGTGACGGTAAATGATTTACCTACATTCTTGTACATCTCATCGACAAGGAAGAGCATGGCAAGATTGAATTTCAGATTGAGCTTCTTGCACCAGCGCGCGATGTTGTAGAATCTGTCGGAATTCTGACCTGAGAAGTGTACGGGAATGACATCGCGCTGATATTCGATGCTTTTGGTGATGAATGTCTTTTTCCACTGAAGGTCGCGAATTTCTCCGTCGTCTCCTCGTCGCGAACAAAGACCTGCCGGAAACATGAGCACGTTGTTGTCCGACTGGAATGCGGCATCAACCATTTTAGGAAAGTTACGGCTTTGGCTGCCTGTCTTGTTGATAGGTATGCAGAGAGGGACAAGCCCGTGGAGATTCATCAGTATGTCATTGACCAGATACTTTATCTTGCTGTCATATTTGTGGCAGAGTATTGAGCCGAGTGCCACACCGTCTTCTCCTCCAAGAGGATGGTTGCTGACAATGGTGAAGTATCTGTCTCCCTCGTTGCCCGGCAGGGCATCGAGACCGCGCACATGAAGATCCATTTCAAGATAAGATACGCATTCGTCGAGGAAGTCCATCCCGACTTTCCCCTTGGCTCTGCCTGTAAGATAGCTGTTGACTTCATCCTGATGCAGGATTTTTTTCAGCCACGAAATCACAAAGCCAGGTATATATTTTGCTTTGTTGCCGGCTTTGTCTTTTAGAATTTTGTCTATGTCAATGAGAAACTCCTGTTTTTCTGTTTCCATACTTATGAATTATAACGCAAAATTAGTTTATCTTTTCATTATAGCAATGCAAAAAGGTTAATTTTAGGTCTTTTCGATACAAAACTTAACAGTGTGGCAACAAAATGTATGGTTTCTTTTTTTAGATGGGCTTATGTCTTGATACCTATACAAGCGAAAGGAGGACGCGCATTGCGTATCCTCCTTTCGCTTGTATAGGGTGATATTGTCTTTATCTTATTTGTTCAGCACCTTTGTGCGCACACCGTTGTTCTCAACGATGTAGATGCCTTTAGGCAGACTCGTCAGATTGGCTTTGCCTGCGCCTGATGCTACACATGTGCCGCTGAGAGTATAAACTTTGTAGCCGTAGGTTGTAGCCGGACGCACTGTGGCAATCGCATTTTCTGTGTCAGTCGTGAAGTCAACATGAATCTGCATAGAGAGTCCCGGCATCATTTCAAACTCGATGTCAATGCCAAGGTTGAGGTCTTTGTCTTCTGCTGTTCCGTTGATTTTTACTGGAATACCGCCGTTCTGGGACAACATCGGACCGAGCCACTGTACACCTTCCGGTTCTGTACCTTCTGTGATGATGATGTTCTGCTCTTTGCTGATGTTTATCTGCTTTCCGTCTTCGCTTGTCGGTGTGATGTCTGTGACAAGAATGTTGCCGACAAACATATAGCTGAATTCTCCTGTTTCAGATACGTCGCTGACGAACTTGAAGTTGTTGAGGCTGAGGTCGATAGTTCCGTCTTCCTTCTTCGTGATGTTGATGACCTCCTGTGTTGAAGGAACTTTGTCGCCGTTGATGGCAACAGTGAGCACTCCTGTGTAGCTGTCGGCAAGCATCTCTGAATAGTTCGGCTCCGGCTCTTGGATGTCGTCGTAGATGAGTTCTATATCGTCGATGTAGAGAGAGTCGTCCGGTGTACCTTTGCCCGGTATGGAGTTTGTGGCAAGGTTGACGATGATATATGCAGGGTCTGTGGCTGTGCAGTTTTCTGTTGAGAACGGAATTTCCAGACGTTGCCACTGGTATTTGCCGTCATCGTCAGTGGCAGGACGGAAGTTCTGCTCTGCATGGGCTACCACATGTGACGCGTTCTCCGTATCTTCGGCGGATGTCTCTGCCGTACCATATTCTATATAGTCGTATGAATCATGTACTGTGGCTGAAATGCGGGCATATGGAGCGTCCTCTACAATTGCTTTTGGCACGAATTTCACCCATGCGACAATGGCTTTAGGCAATGCTCCGAGCTTCTGGCTGAATTGTGCGTCTGAAGTGATGCTCTGGTTGTGGTTGGCTTTGTCTGTTGCTGTTGCGCTGCCGCCGATGACTCTTCCCAAGGTAAGGTTTCCCTGTGCTGTGGCGATAATTGCATTGCGTGCCCATATCACTGCGCTATACTTTCCGGTGGAACCCGGACGTACTTCTTCTGAACGGTCAACGGCTTGTACAACGAAGAAATTTTTGAAGAATCCTTCGGACATGCTTCCTCCGCCGGTCTCGAATGAATTCCAGTTGTCCGGCGCATGATTTGTGTCGCTGACTGTTGCCCAAGACTCAAAGTCGGAATTTGGAATCTGTGGCTTTTCTTGTGCATTGGCTGCACCGGTAGTGATGGCTAATGCTGCCAAAGCCATTACTTTACGTAAAGTTTTTACCATAATAGTCCTTTTTTAGATTTTTGATTGTATAAAACTTCTGAACTTTATAACGTTTTTTGTTCTTAGATAGTTTTGAAGTGTCGTATTTTAAAATGTATATCCGAATCCTAAAGTTCCGTAGATGGGGTACATCGTGAAAGTAATAGTTTCTTTGAAGGAACTTTTGAACGTGTCGTTCATACCCCAGTCAAGATGGGCGAATACCATGAAGTGCTTGAAACACTGCCAATCTACTCCTGCTTCTATGCCCCATTGTAGGCGGCGCATGTCTGAAGAAAAATCGTAAGTGGCAGGGTTGTCTGCCGGGATTTCTATTTTACTGCCTGTCGGTACTTGCAAACCGGTAATAGGGTCTGTTTTCAAAGTACGCATGTATCCGTCTGCTGCCACTCCGGTAAATTCGTGCTTGAGCGCGTAGGATATATATGGACCGAGGCTGACAGCCCAGTATTTATTGAAACGGTAGCGTGCAAGTATGGGGATTGTGAGTAGGGAATAACTTACATTCGTGCTTTCTTTGCCTGTGTAGTTGCCTTCTGTCTGGTCGCCGTCGCGCATAAGTCTGGTGTGGTAGTTCTCCACTGTAACATCGGTTTCCATTCCTTTGTTCTCAAATCGTACTCCGGCCTGTACACCCCAGTCCTTTGTGAACATCTTCTCTATGTCAACTCCTATCCCAAGATTCATCCCCGGATCAAAACTGTTTATGCTTTTTACTTCTGACGGAACAGGAAGCGGAGTGGTGCCTCCAATGTTCAATCCTGCTCTCATGGTAATCTTATAACCTTTGTTTGCAAGATTGCGGATTACTCCGGTGTTTTCTTTCGGTGTTCCGACATATTGTCTTGTTTGTGCCGGTAAATACAGGCAAAACAAAATTGTAATCGCAGTAAGAATATATCTGTTAATACTCATGATGATTTGTTGTTTATGATATTGGAGACCGTGCTTATTTTTCACAGATGACTTCAAGCTCGTCTATCTTCAAGGTGGAACCTATTGCACCGCAAAAGAACGCGCCTTGTCTGCTTGATGAACCGACAACGGCGAGGTTGTAGCCGTATCCGCTGATGTATTCTGGCACTAACTCCATTGGGTAAGAGTCATAATCAAAATCGGCTGTGAAATATACCCATTCTCCGTTTGTGCCGGCTGCAAACTGGTCACTGAGACGTGCCTTTCCGACAATATAGGGACTGTCAGGAATGGTGTTCCCGTCGAGAATGATTGTTTTTCCGTTCTCGTCTTTGTTCCGGTATATCAGTGCATAGACATCACAAGAGTCGGCTCTGTCTATGATATGTCCGTCACGGTCTTGGTATTTCTCTCCCGGAGTGTATGACATCCATCCGCGTAATTGCAATGGCTTTTTGTTGAAAGGAACACCGAAACGTGTACTTGCACGTGCATCTTTGAGAGCTGTGCTTACGTCAAATTCTCCGAGGAATATATTGCCGGCGGCAAGACGCATGTTCATCATGGCTGCAATACCTCCGGTGTCCATTGTGGTGAGCTTGACCCCTTTTCCTCCATTTACTCCTTCACAAGGAGTCGTTGGATAATTGTCGGGAGAGTTGTTGACTTTAGAAATGCCGAATCCCGGGTTTCCGCTTGCCCATGAGGTCTTATACACTCCGTCGGAGTCGTATTCTTTCCATATATAATAATGTGCAATGTTTTTTTTCAGACTGCCGTTTTCGTCCATTGTAGAATCGTTCAGTTCAAACCATTCAAAATGATATTCTGTGGCAACCTCCTGACAGTTGAAGGACAGTGTGTAAATATGATGGCTTTGTTTGTTCGCAGATACAACCATGTATTTCTGTTCGCCTTTGCTAAAGTCGCGTCCGACTCCGTTTGCCGGTACTGTCCATTCGCCGTTAGTGTCTTGCATAAATATTTCAGAGCCGCTGGTCAATATGAATTGTGGTGCAATATTTTGCATATCAGCGTCAATGGTTACCGGTACTTCCGGACTGTCGTCAAATACACGGAACATGGTGTCCGATTCCACTTTCAGCATTTTCGGGTCTGAAAATTTGATGTATCGTATGTCTGCCTCGTATGGATTGGACTCGAAAGTGTCAAGGCTAAAGTCCGATTCTTGGCATCCATACATAAATAAGATTATCAATATAAGTGGGAATGTGACGCTTTTATGGTGATAAAGCGGTTTTTTGATATTGTCCATGTAAAACTTGTGTTGATTTATTGCTATAAATATCATGTAACAGTCTGGTTGTATGCAGACAAGGTTTTGAACATCTTGACGATAAACCACAATGTTGTAGGGCGGCAAAGGTACGAAAATAAAGTGTATAATTATATTTGTTGTGAAAAAAAAGACCAAAAAATAGCAACTTTGATCCTAATTCTATGTAAGAAATAGACCGATAAAAAATACGAATTGGCAAGTATATGAGTGTTTAACTTACCAATTCGTATCTTTTCTTGTAATAAAATAATAGAATACGAAGCTGTTCCTTTTTTATATATGTATCAAAACGTATATGTCTTGTATTTGTGGCAGGACAAACTTTTCGGTAGCTCTTGTGATAGGGCTGACAATACCTATTTAGATGCTCTTTTGAGTTTATCTTCTATTACTTCTGTAAGTACATCTTTCATCTCCAATCCGGCCGCCCGTACTTGTTGTGGAATGAAGCTGGTGGCAGTCATTCCCGGTGTGGTGTTGATTTCCAGAAGATTAATCTTGTCTATAACTTCACCGTTTTCTTTTTCGTGTGAGATGATATAGTCGATGCGTATGATTCCGGATGCGTCAAGAATGTCGTATATGGCGGAGGTCAATGCCTGTACGCGTTTCGTTGTGGATTCACTGAGACGTGCAGGAGTGATTTCTTCTACTTTCCCATTGTATTTTGCGTCATAATCGAAAAATTCGTCTTGGCTCACCACTTCTGTGATAGGCAATACCTGTCCGCCTCCATTCTTTGTCTTATAGACACCGTTGGATATTTCTGTACCTACGATTTCGCTTTCGATTACGACTTCCGGACTTTCGTGCATCGCTTTTTCTATGGCGGGATGTATGTCGTCGGCAGTCTTGCATTTTGTCACACCGAAACTGGAGCCTCCTTCGTTGGGCTTTATGAAGCACGGAAGTCCTACACGGCTTATTACATCTTCATTGCTGACTGTTTGCCCTTTGCGTATCAGCATTGACTCGGCGATGCGTACACCGAATCCTTTAAGATATTGATTAAGAGCAAATTTGTTGAATGTCATTGCCTCAAATAATATATCGCCGGTAGAATAGGGGATATGCAGCAGGTCGAAGTACCCTTGCAGGATTCCGTTCTCTCCCGGTGTGCCGTGGATGGTGATGTAAGCAAAATCAGGTTTGATTGTTTGTCCGTCTGCTTCGAATGAAAAGTCGTGGCGGTTGACAGCAGCACGCTTTCCGTTCCCAAGGTGCGCCTCCCATGTTAGCCCCGTTATCTCTATGATATAGACATTGAACTTCTCACGGTCAATCCATGAATTGATGCCTTCTGCACTGCGGAGCGATACATCATGCTCCGAGGAGTCTCCTCCGGCTATGATGGCTACAGTCTTTTTCATTTTCTTTCCTTTGTTTCTTTTTTGTGTGTTTATATTTATGTTTTTTCCGGAGATGTCAATCAATATATACATCTCTGTTAGATATATAGTTCTCCCACTTCTTTATTAAAGCAGTCATGTCTTCCGGCAGCTCCGAAGAGAACATCATTTCTTCTCCTGTACGCGGATGTACGAATCCGAGTGTGCGTGCGTGAAGTGCTTGGCGCGGACATATTTTGAAGCAGTTGTCCACGAACTGCTTGTATTTTGAAAATTGTGTTCCGCGAAGAATCTGGCTGCCTCCGTATCTTTCGTCGTTGAACAATGTGTGTCCTATGTGCTTCATGTGTACACGTATCTGGTGTGTGCGTCCTGTTTCAAGTACGCATCTTACAAGTGTGACATATCCAAGACGCTCCATTGTATAATAATGTGTAACGGCATGTTTCCCGATTTCACTGTCGCTTGGGAAAACCGCCATCTGCATTCTGTCTTTGGGATTGCGTGCAATGTTCCCTTCAATTCTTCCTTCTTCCTCTTCTATATTGCCCCATACGAGAGCGTTGTATTCGCGTTTTGTCGTTTTGTTGAAGAACTGCAATCCTAAGTTCGTCTTTGCCGCTGCTGTTTTGGCTATGACAAGCAAGCCGCTTGTGTCCTTGTCAATACGGTGTACAAGACCTATCTCCGGGTTGTTGATGTCAAACTCCGGGTTGTCTCTCAGATGCCATGCAATGGCATTGAGCAATGTGCCGTGCCAATTTCCGAAACCCGGATGGACAACCAGACCGGCTTGTTTATTGACCACAATTAAGTCTTCATCCTCATATACAATCTCGATAGGAATGTCTTCCGGTGTGATTTCGTTGTCATAATGAGGACGGTCAAGCATGATTTTTATGACATCTCCCGGCTTCACTTTATAGCTGCGCTTGACAGCCTTGTCGTTTGCCATGATGAAACCGGCATCGGCAGCTTTCTGTATTCTGTTTCTTGATATGCCCGAAAGGTGTACGATGAGAAATTTATCTACTCTCATCATTTTCTGTTTCTTGTCTGCCAGAATACGGTAATACTCATACAGTTGCGAACTTTCGTCTTCGTCGTCCGCATCCGTGTCTATGTATTCTACTTCCGGCAAACGCTCTTCTTCTATATCTTGTGGCTTTTCCAATTTTCCAGCTTTTAGAGGTCAATATCAAAATCTACATCCGTGTCTTCTATGAGCGAGGAATCGACGGCTAATGAATCCTCTGTTTCTCCCGCTCCTGCGACAATAGTTAATGCACGGTCGCGCGACACCATTTCTCCGGCATAGACTTCACGCATACCTTGTTTTATTCCTATGACAAAGTCTTTTGGTTCTCCTTCAATGAGCATGGTGGGTGTTAGCCTGAATCCCAAAGCCTTTAGCTGCGCTTCAGCTTCACGCAAAGAACTGTTGTTGGCGAGGTCTGGCGTTTTCACCATCGGTTCTCCGTTAAGGTTGATTGTCAGATAAATGACTCGTCCGCTTTTCACTTCGCTTCCTGATTTAGGGGTCTGCTCCAGCACGATGCCGGGTGCAGCACTGCTCGAATAGATGGAATCGGAAACAATACCTTTCAAACCGCGTTCTTTCAAAAGAGCTATGGCTGTTTCAGGTCTTTGCCCGGTTGTCTCCGGCACTTCAATCTTTTCTCCGTGATGAGTGTAGATGCCGAGAGCATAAAATGTACCGAAAGGAACCGCCAGCAATACCGTCACCATCAATACGATGTTCAACCAGAATGTCGCTCCTGTTTTGCCTGTAAAATATGTTTTTAGTCCCATAATAAATGATGTCTTGATTTTCGACTCCAAAGGTACATAAAAAAAGCAGAAGTCCTGTTCAAAACCTCTGCTTTCATATAGCTTTTTTGTTTTTATTGTCCGTAGTTGCTCTTTTCGGTTTAGGCTTTTATACGGACTCTTCCGCTTTGGGAGTCGTTTGGAGAGTTGCTTATTTGCCGTGGTGCTCGCTTGATACAGTAAGCTGCTTGCGGCCCTTTCTGCGGTGTGATGACAAAACTCGGCGTCCGTTTGCTGTTGACATACGCTCACGGAATCCATGCTTGTTTACTCTCTTCCTGTTGTGAGGTTGAAATGTTCTTTTCATCTTTATGTTCTATTTTTTAAGTTATTGTTTTGCTTTATCAGTTGTTCTGTCTATTCTTCGTTTGCTCTTATTACAACACATACAAGGCTTGAAAAATTGTTCATCAAGCCTGTAAAAATGCCAAATAAGCCAATTCAGCGTGCAAAAGTAGTGATTTTTTTATAAATCCCCCAAAGTTTATGCCGATTTTGCATGTCTTTTTTTGCCATTTTATGAAAAACCCCTACTTTTGCATACGTTTTGATACTTTTTAGTGAAAAAATAAATATATAAACTTTATAAATAGAATTTTAGCTATATGTTAGCAGGAGACATCAAGAAAAACGTATGTTTGCGTATTGACGGCAGAATTTATGTAGTTATCGACTTTTTGCACGTTAAACCGGGTAAGGGAAATACAGTGATGAGAACAAAGCTTCGTGACGTGGCTGACGGACGTGTGCTTGAGCGTACATGGATTGTGAGTGCAAAGCTCGAAGAAGTTCAGGTTGATCACCGCCAGTTCCAGTTCCTCTACAAGGAAGGTGACGACCTCGTGTTCATGAACAATGACACTTTTGAACAGGTGAATATTCCGCGTGAAGTTATCACCGGTGTGGATTTCCTTAAAGAGGGCGATACTATCATGGCTTCTATCGACGCTTCTACTGACACGGTTCTTACAGGTGAAGTTCCTGTCAAGGTTGTGCTGAAGGTTACTTACACTGAGCCGGGTCTTAAAGGCGACACTGCTACAAATGCCACAAAGCCGGCTACTGTAGAGACCGGTGCTGAAATTCGTGTGCCTCTCTTTATCAACGAAGGCGATATGATTGAGGTTGATACTCGTGACGGTTCTTATGTAACTCGCAAGTAATAAATAAACAAACTTTTTATTGTAAGCCGTGCCATTGCTTTTGTATAGAGCAATAGCATGGCTTTTTTCGTGCCATGTTTATAGAGGATAAAAAGAAGAGGTGCATCGGAAATCACCGATGCACCTCTTGATGTTTTCTTATTCAACCTATAGTTTGATTTTTAAGACCTTTCCATCTTCAAATCTGATGATGTTCACAGAACCTGTCCTCGGCTCCTTCAGGATTCTTCCATCTACAGAATATACCTTGTATTTCTTTGCTGCCAAATCTTCCTTCACAGACAAGATACCTGTCTCAAAGTCGCTTTGAGCATTCTTTGCTTCTGCGATAATCCGGTCGATAGCTTCTGTGATGGCGGCGGAGTCGATATGGCTCTCTTCCGTGAGCTGTATGTCTGCATACTGCTTCTCCACGTCCTCTTTGATTTGGGCGATAGACTGCTGCACTGCGGACAATGCCTCTTCAAAGTTCTGTGCCACATCCGGACATTCTGCGGATATCAAGCTCTTGGCTTCAGACACCTTTGAGTTGAGGGCTTTTATCTCTTTGGTCAATGCGGCATATACCGTCTTGTTCACCTTCATTTCGTCAGTTTCGTAAGTCAAATACTTGAAGTTGTTAGCGATAATCCGACTTACCAGTTCTTTTCCTCTTGTCTTATACTCTCCGCTCTGATCTACTCCGGCATAGTCCATCAGTATGATGCCGGTAGGTCCTGCCACGTTCGAGTTCAGGTATTCGATGATGGCGGCATGGGTGTAAGTGGCGTTGTCTCTGTAGCCATCACTTGTGGATGCATCGAAAAGTCCGGTTTTTGAGTAAGCTGATGCAAAGTTATATACCCATACAATCTGTCCTCTCGTTTTTGTCACATGCTGTGTGCTGAAGTCAAGCATTTTGTTGATAGCTCCTACCTTTGTGTCTATGCCTCCTTCCTCGTGTGTGTCGGCGAAGTCTTGCATGTAGAGTATGCCTTTTGCGTATGTGCTTGAGGTGGCTCCTGTAATAAGCCCTTGTGTCTGTGCGTTCCAATCTACATATCCGCACCAGTTTGAGAAGAATCCGCCTATCGGCTTGCTCGCATACTTGTCGCGGCTGTGTATCAGAATCTTGCCTCTCATATCTCCCACCGTAAGGTCTGTTCTGAAGTCGGCAAGATAAGGCTTTAATTCTTCGCTTTTCAGCAGTTCCTGTATCATTGAATTATAAGCGTTCTCCACTTGGTCGCCGTCTGAGGCATGTAGCAGATGGATGATGGCGAACTCTGTCGGATTGGCGATGAGCGAGTCTCTCAGCTGGAAGAGCACATCATCGAAACGAACTTTTGTGGCTATGATGCCGTGGTTGCAGTGCAGGTAGCCTTCGCGCGTGGCAGGGCGAAGGTCGAAGGCGCGCACACCCAATTCCCATTGTTCTCCGATGGACAAATCTTGAGTACGTGCAAATTCGTCTCCCAAAGATTCAAAACCTTTGTAAAATCCTTCTCCTGTGGCGGTGTCGTGCGAACCCGGGATGGACAGTACAGCCACGTATGTCTCGTCCGGCAGGTGCTTCATCCAGTTGTCTGCAAATGTGTAACCGCTCACGCAGGTGGTGAGCAGCAGTGAAAGTAAAGTTTTTTTCATGAATTCGATAGTTTTTATATTTGTTGTTTCGCTGTATCTTTCTTGTAAAAGAATTGTGTGTGTATTCCTTTTGCAAAAATAGTGATTTTATGGTAGGAAAAGCTTTTTTGGGTGAATGTTTTTTAGAAGCTGTTTTAAATTTGTTACGAAAAATTATTATAGACCGTCTTTCGGTATTTTAGAGGAACTTTTTGGTTGTTTTCTCCGAGTCTCGTCGGTCAGATAACCTGCTATGCTCCCTCCTCAACCCCAATAAAACGACTCAAAAATACCTCTCGGAATTGTTCGAAAATAAATTTAGAACAGCTTCTTGGCAGAGTGTATTTGACGGATTCCTCATGTGTGACTTGTGTATATTGGCAGATGTATTCGACAGACTTCTCATGTGTGACTTGTGTATATTGGCAGACGTCTGCCAATATACGCAAGTCACGCATGAGGAGTCTGTGAATACACCCACGAACCATCCACACAATACATGAGGAGTCTGTCGAAAACGTCTGCCAATAATACAAGTCACACATGAGGAGTCTGTCGAAAAGCCCCTGCTAAATATATACGAGGAACTTGTTGCATTATCTACTTGAATTCAGCAATCTATCATCATTTTAAAACAACTACTTAGTAATGTTTTAGCTATTTATTTAAGCGAAAGTATTCGGCATGTTTCTCTGTTGGATGCAGTCACATAAATTCCCAAATGCACAACCATTTTAAGCAAAAAGAGGCGGTCATGAAATTGACCGCCTCTTTACCTGTTTTGTGTGTATATCTGCGTTTTCACAGATAAACCGACATCAGCTGAAGTGATTGATACAAATGCCTTTCATATACCATTCGTACAGACGGTGTATGCCTTCGTCTATCTCAATCTTATGATGCCATCCGAGTCCGTGCAGCTTGCTCACGTCCGTAAGTTTCTTCATTGTTCCGTCCGGCTTTGACGCGTCCCAGCGCAGTTCGCCCTTGAATCCGATTTCCGCCATGATTTTCTCTGCACACTCCTTGATGGTCAGTTCTTTGCCTGTGCCCACATTGATATGGCAGTTGCGAATTTCCTTTTCGTTATGATTGTACGTGTCCTTGAAATCTACGTTCAACAGCACATGTACACTTGCGTCCGCCATTTCTTCGCTCCAAAGAAACTCTCTGAGCGGAGCACCGGTACCCCACAGCGTCACAGCCTCAGGGCTGATGCCGTAGTGGGCAAGAACTTCAAGTATGTCAGCTTCTTCCGAATTGCCGTCGATGACGACTTTTTCGCCGTTCTTCTGCATACTGACCGGACGGAGAGCGATGTCTTTGCGCACGGCCTCCCAGTTGCCTTCGTTCAGGCACTTTGCCAGATGAATCTTGCGAATCATGGCTGGAAGCACATGGCTGTTCTCCAGATGGAAGTTGTCGTTAGGCCCATACAGGTTGGTAGGCATCACTGCTATGTAGTTTGTGCCATACTGTATGTTGAAGCTCTCGCACATCTTCAGACCGGCAATCTTGGCGATGGCATACGGCTCATTGGTGTATTCAAGCGGTGAAGTCAGCAGCACATCTTCCGTCATAGGCTGAGGTGCCTCGCGCGGATAGATGCACGTGCTTCCGAGGAACAGCAGTTTCTTGACACCGTGGCGGAAGCTTTCGCCGATGACATTCTGCTGGATTTGCAGATTGCGGTAGATGAAGTCTGCACGGTATTGCAGATTTGCCATGATTCCTCCCACATGAGCGGCTGCAAGCACCACTGCGTCCGGCTGCTCTTCGTCGAAGAATGCCTTCACGGCTGCCGGGTCGAGCAGGTCAAGCTCCTTGTGGCTCTTTCCCACGAGATTCTCGTAACCGCGTGATTTCAGGTTGTTCCAGATGGCGGAGCCTACAAGTCCGTGGTGTCCTGCCACATATATTTTTGCTGATTTGTCCAACATCTTTTTCCTCTCCCGATTATTTGACGATTCCCTTTTCAAGATATTCGGCAAGGTTGGTGCGTATGTGTTCTGAGGCTTTCTCTACGGCAACCTTTCCCATGTCGTGTTCAACCATAATCTTTACAAGCTCCTCGAAAGAAGTCTTTGCAGGGTCCCAGCCCAGTTTCTCCTTTGCCTTTGTCGGGTCGCCCCAGAGATTTACCACGTCGGTAGGACGATAGAAGTCCGGTGACACCTCTACAAGTACTTTGCCCGTAGCCTTGTCATATCCCTTTTCGTCCATGCCTTCTCCCTTGAACTCCAGTTCGATGCCGGCATGTTTGAAGGCATAGTAACAGAACTCACGCACGGAGTGCTGCACTCCTGTGGCAATGACGAAGTCTTCCGGCTTCTCGTTCTGAAGGATGAGCCACATACATTCCACATAGTCTTTGGCATAGCCCCAGTCGCGCAGACTCGACAAGTTTCCGAGATAGAGTTTCTCTTGCTTTCCTTGCGCGATACGTGCAGCGGCAAGCGTGATTTTGCGAGTCACGAATGTCTCGCCTCTGCGCTCGCTCTCGTGGTTGAAGAGTATGCCGGAGCAGCAGAACATGTTGTATGCCTCACGATATTCTTTCACAATCCAGAAACCGTAAAGTTTGGCTACGGCATACGGGCTGTAAGGGTGGAACGGTGTCTTCTCGTTCTGCGGCACCTCTTCCACTTTTCCGTAAAGCTCGGAAGTTGAAGCTTGGTATATGCGGCATGTCGAGGCGAGTCCGCAGATACGTACAGCTTCCAGCACACGAAGAACGCCTGTGGCATCAACATCGGCTGTGAACTCAGGGGAGTCGAAGCTTGCTTGTACGTGGCTCTGTGCTGCCAGATTGTAAATCTCGTCAGGACGTACCTTGCTGACAACCTGCAACATGCTCATGGAGTCGCTGAGGTCAGCATAATGAAGATGAAAATGCGGCTTACCTTCGAGGTGGGCGATTCTTTCACGAAAATCCACTGAAGAACGACGTATGGTTCCATGTACGTCATACCCCTTTTCTAATAAGAACTCGGCAAGATAAGAACCGTCTTGTCCGGTGATACCGGTAATTAATGCAACTTTTCCCATAAAAATTATATGATAATATGTAATGATATCAAAGCACTTACTACTACATATATATAAATCCCTCTGCAAATATACGCTATTTTTGATTACCGCCCAAATAGGGAGGTGTTTTAAGTTGAAAAGTGAGAAGTATTTTGATGTTTTTGGATGCCGTAATTCTGCGCCCATAAAAAATTTTTTGACATCGTTTTTTTTGAGGTGTGTCTCGTTTTGACAAAATGTTAGCCGTTTTGGTTGATTTAGTTTCTGTTGTGCTTAAATCGTATATTTATACTTACTTTTTGATTTTGTCAAATGTTAAAATCCCAAGCCCTCTGGCACGCGTCAAAATGAGGCGCACCGAACTTTTATCGGAGATCGGGGATTCTACGCGCATTTTCCGAGAGCCTTCTCAATTGTGAAATAGTGTTTC
>JAJPZU010000015.1 GCA_021204165.1 Prevotellaceae bacterium | reverse complement strand
ATCTACACATCTCTATTCGTCGGCAGAGTCAGATGTGTATAATAGACATATTTTAGCTATAATATTCGCGGAATTCCTTGTCGCAAACTGTCCTATTTTTACTCTTTCATACAATCTGAGAGTTTGCGACAAGGAAGTCCGCGAATACCACCATCAGTCTCTAAAAAACAATTCAAATTGTGTTCCTTTGTTTTTTTCTGAATATTTTGTTTTCACATCGTTCAAAAACGTATTGATTCTATCAGGATGATTTTTTAAAAACCAAGTTACGTGATTTTGGATATATTCTTTTCGAATTTCAGCATCATTCAAATCATTTGGTACTCTCAACATTCTTTCATCAATGCTATCAAATCCTTCAAATGAACAGTTCAGCCGTTCTTTAGTTTGCTCCACATACTCTTTATTCAGTTCAATGCCTATAGCGTTTCTATTTAGCTGTTGGCAAACTCGAAGAGTTGTTCCACTCCCGCTAAACGGGTCAACAACCAAGTCACCTTCATTGCTTGATGCTAACACCATTCTTTCAATCAAAGCTTCCGGTTTCTGAGTTGGGTGTGGCTGCCTTCCTTTCTGGCAATAATGTATATGAGAAATCTCCCACACATCACCAGGATTCGCACCTCTCATATTATTAACTTTCCGGTAAAATTTCTGAGGTATTCTTATTGCATCGAGATTGAACTTATAATTAGTGGATTTTGAAAACATAAGAATATCGTCATGACGAGGGGAGAACCCTTTAGTTTTGCCAATTCCTTGTGTATAATGCCAACTTATCCAATTTATAAAATTCAGACCTAATTCTTTCTCTAAAATCTGATATAAATAAGAAATATATCTGAATCCTACAAACACATATATCGTGCCATCCGTTTTTAGCATGCGGTGGCATTCTGTAAGCCAATTCTTTGTAAATTGTATGTATTCGTCGAAATCTAAATTGTCGCTATTATTTCCGTAATTCTTTCCAACATTGTAAGGCGGATCAGCGATCACCAAGTCAACACTATCACTCTTGATTGATTTTAGTTCAATTAAGCAGTCACCAAGTATTATATTTGTCATTTTATCCAACCATATTGCTGAGCAAGGGCAAGCCAATCCTCAAAAGTTCGTTTTGTGGAAGATAAATATTTATAATCAAGCAATTTGCAGAAATCCCATGTTGTTCGATTTTCGAGAGTAACATAGTGAATATCTTTGATTTGTAACTGTCCTGTTCCAAGTGCAGGATTATAACTCAAATCTGAATTGCTAATGTACTTTATGTCATAAGCATTATACCTGACAACTTCCATAATGCCATCCATCAGACCTGATTGAACATTTTTCTGACAAAAGACCCTGTGTTTTAATGATAAGACAATAAAAATGAAATCGGCATCTTCAATATATGCAGTTCTAATTCTCGCGTATGATGTAATATTGGGGGATTTCCCTGATTTCTCTAAATTTTCTGCAGTAGCCTTAGAATCAACATTTGCTGTAAGCACAGAGCCAAATGATGTTTTCTTCTTGAATTGTAGAATAATATCAGCCATTCCAAGACGAGAACATGCTTCTGAATGTACCAAATCCCATGAATTTCCGTTTTCAGTAGAAATACTTTCAAATAATTCGCCCGCCCATGCTTCAACTATAGGACCTGCAATTTTATTAATGTTTTCCATTGGAAGTCCATTACGTAAATTTGTATTAAGAATGATTCTATTTTGACCATTTTTAATAGCTTCTTCTATTATACCCTCAATAGATTTTATTACATAAGCCGAAGCTTGTGGATGATCATTTGATTCTATAGGGATCTTAAAATTTTGGTTCTCGTATTCGTTCATATTTATAGTGTGATTTTTATTCTTCATTAAGTACCATATTATATCATTTCGAATACAAAGTTAATGAATCGTTTTGATATTATATCAGAAAAGGTATAGTTTGTTTATACTCAGTAAAATTATATCAAAATAGGGTGGTATAAAGTCCAATCGGTAAGATATATTGCATTGGCAATACTGTTGGGCATTACTTGAATCTTACGGATTCGAGCAATTCATCTGCATAGTTAGCAGAAATGCTGCTGTCATAGAGTGAGGCTACAAACACTTTTCCTGTTTCCGCATCGAACAGCAGATAAAAACGCCAGTAAACATCTACACCATTGACATTGTGTTTGGTTATTCTGTATAGACAGTCATTGCCATTTATCTGTTTCATGCCTCTGGCTACATCTTTTGTTCCATAAATATTTACATCCCCATCTTTCCAATTCTCCCAATAGTCATCGAAATTAGATTCAGACTTGTCCGTATCATAGTCTGCACACATGTTGCCATTACCTATATACTCGTTGCTGATACTAAACAATGTGATATCCACACCTTCGACACTGACAATTTCACTTTCACATTCAAAACCATCAGGAATTGTGAAAATAACTCGCCCGTCAGTCCGCTCATTACTTGCAAGAACGGTTTTTCTTAATTCCGCTTCTTGGGCTGAACGTATATCAACAAGTGAAGCTATCTGCGCATAACCGACACAATAAAGAAATACAGGCAATATGATTATACCGGAAAGAATCCCCCAATCCTTTTTTGAAGTTTTTCTGAATGTTTTAGGGATAACTCTCTGTACTTGCTTAGAGTTGGCAAGATAGAGAAACCATACTACTCCCCAAATTACACTTTTGAAAGAGCGCGATGCACTTTGCAGGCCTGTGTCCTCTACAGAACCGCTTATCAATACAAAGATATTTGTCAAGAACACAAGGATGACATAGATTCTACCCCAGAACACGGCATTGGGCTTTCTTTTGGTAAAAGCAAATACTGTATAGACAGCTACTGCAAGCATAAATATCCCTGTGATTATATCTACCGCACCAAGACAGAGATTGTTTGCATAATCGGCTGCATTAAAAGTAGCTATTGGATAAACCGCACTAATGAGTCCTCCGGCGGTGATTGCGAAGAGGAAAAAAGACAACCATCCACTAACGGATGTATTAAATCTCAACCATTCGCTGGAATATACAACATCTGTTTCTGAAACAGTCTCATTTGCTACTGATTGGGCATTGTTCTCGTGCTCACATTTTTCTTCTAACATAATTTGCAGATTGTCTATTTATATGATTGTCTTTCCTTTATCATGGCGCAAAATAACAAAAATTATTTGATAGTACAATTATTTAGTTTCTTTTTGGTTAAAATCCATTGAAATATTGATTCGTGACACCCAAAACTTTGTTTGCTTGACCATTTTTAAGGATTTTGTTGTTGTATAGGTATTTAAGCGACGGAGAAACCTGTCGGATACAACCATAAATAGCACGAAAAACATGACGAAAGCATACAATACTCTTTATGCACCGACAAAGCCTTGAAAACATATTGTATGTGCAGAAAAGAATAGAAAACAGTGCGCTGAAAACTTTAATCAGCACTGTTGATTAAACTCATGCAGGTTAACGGGCAATTCAATCCTTTCTTACAAGTTCGATAGCCTCTTTGCCCGTCAGATGTTCAATGTCAAGCCGGAGAATCAGCATGTGCGGCAGACCTTTTTCCAACTCGATTTTCAATCCGGCATCATCGTTGGGATTGTATCTGGCTCCCAGCAAAGATGCCGCATACATCCTCTCATCCTCAGATTCCACTATTTGGATTTTCCCAAAAGCTATGACGCTTCGGAAATAGGTGGTAAACTCAGACGGATGGACATCATCAGCGGCAATGACACAAAACGAGGCTTTTTCATGCTGTCTTATGGCATCTATCTTATGACCCGTTTTGGCACTATGAAAATACAGCTTTCCGTCAGCATACACATAACTGATTGGCACAGCATACGGATAGCCGTCATCACCGAGTAGAGCAAGTGTACCGGAGGTCGCAATTGACAATATGGCATTGCATTCTGATGTTGTGAGCTGTTGGCGAAAACGCCGCATTTTACGAAATTCCATGGCTTATGATACAATTTTAAGTCCGATAATTGATGATATTAGCGTAAAGATGAAAAACAAGCGCCAAAAGGTCGCAGGTTCGTGGAAAAAAAATATTCCTACCAAAACTGTTCCAACCGCTCCAATACCGGTCCATACGGCATACGCAGTTCCTATCGGCAGACTTTGTGTAGCTTTTGCCAACAATCCCATACTTATAACAGTAAACACAAGAAATCCGGCTATCCACCCCCACCAAGCGAGGCCTTCAACGGACTTTGCCCGTCCAAGGCAGTAAGTAAAGCCGACCTCGCAAAAGCCGGCAACAATTAGAATCATCCAATTCATAACAGAATCCGAGCCTATTTGAGGGCTGCAAGAATTCTCGGCGACTCCTTCTAAGGCACCGCAAAGGTACAAAGAATCGGTGAAATTCAGGTGTCTTTCTCAAAAAATGACTTGAGGACATTGTTATTTTCGGTTTCATTCTCTCCTCAAACGGCATTGTTAAATAATAAATTTACAGACGATTGAATTAAACATTAACAGAATATTGAATTAAAAAAGAGTACATTAATTATATACGGACAGTGCGCTGAAAACATATTGTATGTGCAGAGAAGAATAGAAAACGGCACTGCTGATTAAAGTTTTCAGCGCACTGTTTTTAAGTCCTCTCTGCGCGATTTCTAACTTCTCTCTGCACAGATTTTTTATTTCGTCCGCAATTTTCTTAATTAAAAATCTCTCTTCGCCACCGGCAAAAAAACGTTCCAAGTAATTTACATTTCGACCGAAAATATCATTTTGGGAAATCGGGGAAATACCGTTTTAGCGTGTTTTTTGCAGTTTCTGGAGTCTGTAGAAAATCAATTTGAGCAAATGCATTCAAATCCTGTTTAGGCAGGAAATCAGTGAATGCCCTGTATAATAACAAGAAGAAAATAAAAAAGTGCTCCTGAAAGACTAAACCTTCGGGAGCACTTTTTGTCTTGGCATAAAAAATGAAAAATACATTTTCCTCAGTACGCCCTCAGGGGCTCGAACCCTGGACCCATTGATTAAGAGTCAATTGCTCTACCAACTGAGCTAAGGACGCAGATATTTTTCAAATCGGGTGCAAAGGTAATGCTTTTTTATTTTTCTGCAAAACATGTGGCAGATTTATTTGTCCGATGCAAAATCATACACAGCCAAAATAAAGAGATGAAACTTGCAGATAAAAGATTTAAAAGCCGTAAATTTGCAAATAAAGTGGAGAAAGTATTTATCACGTGGAACAAATCTGTTCTTTGTGATAAGCGGCGAATAGTAATTATAAAGAATGTAATAATAGAGTTATGAAGAAAATCATGCTTTTAGGTTCAGGCGAACTTGGAAAGGAATTTGTCATCGCCTGTAAGAGAAAGGGACAGTATGTGGTAGCATGTGATTCGTATGCCGGTGCTCCTGCCATGCAAGTGGCAGACGAGTGCGAGGTGTTTTCCATGCTCGACGGAGAAGCACTCATGTCTGCTGTCAACAAGCATAAGCCGGACATAATCGTTCCGGAGATTGAAGCTATACGTACAGAGAAACTTTATGACTGCGAGGCAATGGGCATCAAGGTTGTGCCGAGTACGCGTGCCGTAAATTTCACCATGAACCGTAAAGCCATACGTGAGCTTGCACACACGGAACTCGGACTCAAAACGGCGAATTACAAGTATGCCAAGACATTCGAGGAATTTTGTGCGGCAGCAGAAGAAATAGGCTATCCGTTCATTGTCAAGCCGCTGATGAGCAGTTCCGGCCACGGTCAGAGCAAGGTGGATGCTCCTTCCGAGCTGGAGTCTGCATGGAAATGTGCGGCTGAAGGTGCAAGAGGAGATATAAAAGAGGTGATTGTAGAGCAGTTTATCAAGTTCGACAGTGAAATTACTCTTCTGACCGTGACTCAGGAGAACGGACGAACCTTGCTCTGTCAGCCTATTGGTCATGTGCAGAAAGGCGGAGACTATCGTGAAAGTTTTCAGCCGGCACCGGTTGCTCCGGACATGCTTGCGGAAGCACAGAGAATGGCCGCCAAAGTTACGGAAGCCTTGTCGGGTGCAGGTATCTGGGGTGTGGAATTTTTCCTGAGCAATACGGACGGAATCTATTTCTCAGAACTGTCTCCACGTCCTCATGATACAGGAATGGTCACTCTTGCCGGCACACAGAATCTTTCTGAGTTTGAGCTTCATTGCCGTGCCGTGCTTGGTCTGCCTATCCCAGAAATTACTCAAGAGAAGATAGGTGCAAGTGCAGTAATTCTGTCCGGAATAGAAACAGAATCGCCGGATTATGCCGGGATGGAAGAGGTTTGTGCTGCCACAAACACCTATCTGCGCATATTCGGAAAGCCGGTGGCACATGTAGGAAGAAGAATGGGAGTAGTGGTAAGTTATGACAAACTTGGAAAATCACTTGACGAGTTGCGTGATAAATGTAAATCTCTGGCGGCAAAAGTAGAAGTGGTTGATGCTCGCAAGTAATAAATTGGGGTTGTCCGATTAAACAAGACAAAAAAGGAAGATGTACCGGAACTGAGTTTGTAGAAGTTCGATACATCTTCCTTTTTTATTTTCTGTACTTATATTATAATAGGTGTAATGGAAAAGTTATCATTCGTGGTGATACGGTTCTCCGTTGATGATGGTCATGGCTCTGTAAATCTGTTCAACAAAGATGAGACGTATCATCTGATGTGAGAATGTCATTAGTGACAACGAAAGTTTCTCATGGGCGAGACCATAAATTTCCGGAGAAAATCCGTATGGACCTCCGATAATGAAAACCAGCCGTTTATTGACAGTGTTCATTTTGTTGCTCATCCATTCGGCAAACTTGACAGAGCGCAGTTCTTTTCCATGTTCATCGAGCAGAACAACGACATCGCCTTGCTGAATCTGCTTCATGATGAGTTCGCCTTCATTGCGCTTCTGTTGTTCAACAGACATGCTCTTTGTGTTCTTGAGTTCCGGAATGACCACAATGTCAAAGCTGATATAGTGCTTCAGGCGTTGTACATACTCTTCCACCAGTTCTATGATGTGCTTGTTTGTGGTTTTGCCGACCATTATAAGCGTTGTCTTCATCGGATTTTCTCCTTTTTTATCTTGTTACGTTCTTGACACCTTTTACGGTTGAAATTTTCTTTATCAGTTGAGCCAACTGCTGCTTTTCTTCTATCATGATGGTCAGTGTGCCGGAAAACAGTCCGTCTTCAGATGATTTTATGTCAACGGATCTTAACATGACATTCTTCTCCTTCGCAATGATGGAAGTGATGTTGTTCACTATGCCAATATCGTCATGTCCGACAATGCGCAGAGTGATAGGGTAGAGGCTGCTGCCTTTTCCTGCCCAACGAGCCGGGATTATGCGGTAGCTCATATTGTCGCGCAAACGCTGTGCATTCGGACAGTCGCAACGGTGAATCTTTATTCCTCTGTTGATCGTGACAAATCCGAATACTTCATCGCCATATATCGGATTACAGCATTTCGCAAGCGAATACTCCACACCTTTTATGTTCTGGTCAATGACAAGAACGTCATCATTGGCTTTCGGCGAACTTGTGGTAGTGTGGCTGTTCTTATATGTCTCGGCACTCTGCACCGGAGCAGTCTCCGCTTCTCCTCTTTCTCGTTTTATGGCTTCAACATAACGGTCTATCACAGAATTGACATCAAGCACATCCTCCGAAATTGCTTTATAAAATTCGTTTGTGTGTTTATATCCCATTCTTGTGATGAGACGCATCATTACCGCCTCGTCATATTCGATTTTCCGGTTCTTGAACTTGCGCTCAATGGTTTCTTTCGCAAAATCGGCAGTCTTCATTTCCTGCTCATTCAGCGACTGCTTGATTTTGCTTTTCGCCTTGGTGGTTATGGCAAAGTTCAGCCAGTCGCGCTTCGGCAACTGGTTTTGTGATGTCAGAATTTCAACCTGATCTCCGCTTGACAGCACTGTTCGCATCGGCACATTCTTCCCGTTAACCTTTCCGCCTGTACATCTGCAACCGACATTGGAATGTATCTGGAATGCAAAATCGAGGACTGTAGCCCCCTTTGGCAGCTTGAACAAATCGCCTTTGGGAGTAAAGACAAACACTTCATCGCTATATAGGTCAACCTTAAACTGATTGACAAGTTGTTCGTCTGATGTGGAATGAGCTTCAAGAGCAAGACGTATGTCTTTGAGCCAGTCTTCAAGTTTGGAACCGCTTGCTTTTACACCCTTATATCTCCAATGGGCAGCGAGACCTCTTTCTGCGATTTCATCCATACGTTCCGTGCGTATCTGAACCTCAACCCATTTGCCTTCCGGTCCCATCACTGTGATGTGCAGACTTTCGTAGCCGTTGCTTTTGGGAACACTCAGCCAGTCTCTCAGACGTTTAGGGTTGGGGCGATACATGTCTGTCACAATGGAGAAGACCTGCCAACAGTCTTGTTTCTCTTTCTCAATCTTAGAATCAAGAATCACCCGGATGGCAAAAAGATCGTATATGCCTTCAAACTGGCATTTCTGCTTTTTCATTTTTTGCCAGATGGAATGAATGCTCTTGGTGCGTCCTTTCATGTGAAACTTGAGTCCTGCTTCGCTAAGTTTCTTCTCTATAGGGGCTATAAAATTCTTGATGTATTCGTCACGTGACTTCTTTGTCGCATTGAGCTTCTCCTTTATCATATAATAGACGTCACTTTCAAGATATTTAAGTGACAGGTCTTCAAGCTCTGATTTAATCAGATATAGACCGAGCTTATGGGCAAGAGGCGCATAGAGATGACTTGCTTCCATAGCAACTCTTCTGCGTTCCTCTTCTGTTCCTTTGTCCTTTATCTGCCTCATGAGGTTCACACGGTCTGCAATGATGATAAATATGACTCTCATGTCTTCGGCAAAGGAGAGGAGAAGGTCGCGGAAGTTCTCTGTTTCTATGGAAGGATTCTTCGCATACAGTTCATTGACCTTTATCAGTCCTCGTATAATATTGGCAACATCATCCCCAAACTCTTTTTGAATATAATCAAGACCTATACAGTTTAGCGCGACACAGTCATGGAGTAATATGCTGATGATAGAAGCGCGGTTAAGCCCGATTTCTTCAACAACAATAGTGGCGGTCTGTAGGTCAAACAATATCGGGTTGAATCCGAAAGAATCACGTTGTATTGAGCCTGCGCGTACAGCCTCGTACAAAATATCCTTGATTTTTTTGAAGTCTTCATTACTTACAATATCTCCGGAAAGAGTCTGCAATTTCTTGAAAACTTCCAAAAGAGATACTCTTTCTTCTTCTGTCATTAATGCTGTTTCTTCCATTTTACTTAGTTTTTGGATTTTATTCTCAACATTTTCATCGACAAAGGTATTAAATAATCTACCAAACGGCATTGTTCAAAAGAAAAAATTGTATATTTGAAGCAATTATTCACACGAAGTGGATGATGAGTGTTATGATTATTACAACTAAATAATAATTTATTTTATGCTTACACAGCAAGACAAAAATTTCATCGCACAGAAAGGAATTTCTGAAGAAAAGTTTAATGCGCAACTTAAATGTTTTGAAACAGGTTTCCCATTTCTTAAACTTTATGGAGCAGCCTCTCCGGAGCAAGGGATAACAGTACTTGACAGGGAGGAAGAAGCGGAATATATTAATGCGTGGGAAGAATATCTTTCCGGTAACCATACAATTCTTAAGTTTGTACCGGCATCAGGAGCGGCAAGTCGAATGTTCAAGGACTTGTTTGAGTTTGCCGGAGGAGAATCAGATGTTCCGGAATCGGATTTTATCAAGAAGTTTTTCAAGGACATTCATTCTTTTGCTTTTTATAATGACCTAAATAACGCTTGTCTGAGAAATAACGGTTATAGTATTGACCAGCTTACAGAACTGAAACGTCATAAGGTCGTTGTTGAAAATTTGCTCGGAGAAAAAGGATTGAACTATGGAAAGTTACCTAAAGGTTTGTTGAAGTTCCATACGTATGTGAATGGTGGACGTACTCCATTGGAAGAGCATCTTGTGGAAGGTGCATTATATGCTTGTGGAAAAAGTGGAAATGTGAATATACATTTTACTGTATCTCCGGAACACCGCCAAATCTTCGAGAATTTGGTAAATAAAAAAATCGCGGAATATGAAAAGGACTTTAGAGTAAAATATCACATATCTTTTTCCGAACAGAAATCAAGTACAGACACAGTGGCTGCGACAGCAGACAATGAACCTTTCAGAACGGATGATGGAAAAATCTTATTCCGTCCGGGAGGGCATGGAGCGTTGATAGAAAATCTCAATGAGCTTGATGCCGACATAATCTTTGTAAAGAATATAGATAATGTCGTACCTGATAATCTCAAGGACGAGACGGTCAAATATAAGGAAGTTATTGCCGGGGTACTTGTTTCTGTTCAGCAGAAAGTATTTGAATATTTACGTTTGCTCGATTCCGGTATGTATAGCCATGCTCAATTGGAAGAAATCATTCGTTTCTTACGTGACAGCATCTGTTGCCGCAACCCGAAACTTAAAGAGCTGGAAGATTCTGAACTTGCTATTTATCTCCGCACAAAATTGAATCGTCCTATAAGAGTTTGTGGAATGGTTAAGAATGTCGGAGAACCGGGAGGAGGTCCGTTCCTTGCATACAATCAGGATGGAACTATTTCACTTCAGATTCTTGAAAGTTCACAGATAGATAAAGGCAATGAAGAATACGTGAAAATGTTCAAAGGAGGTACTCACTTTAATCCTGTAGATCTTGTATGCGCAGTAAAAGACTATAAAGGCAATCGTTTTGATCTTACAAAATATGTTGATTCCAATACCGGTTTTATTTCTTCAAAGAGTAAAAATGGAAAAGAACTTAAAGCTCTTGAACTTCCGGGGCTGTGGAATGGAGCTATGAGTGATTGGAATACTATATTTGTAGAAGTTCCTCTTGCAACTTTCAATCCTGTAAAAACTGTCAATGATTTGTTAAGGAAGCAGCACCAATAAAACAGTTTAGAAGAAAACGTATAACGAAATTCAGCAAAGCGTAATGAATAAAAAACTGTATTCATTACGCTTTGCTTTTTATATTGTTTCAACATATAGGAGTGAATACATGTTTCCACATGGCTATTTCTTAATACAGAATTAAACATAATCTACATTACAAGGAGATAAGTTCGTTAGAACTGAGAGAGATATTTTGATACGGGCTTGACGAACTTTAACAGTAAAAGATGGCGGTATTACAATAGATTACTTTTATCTGATTTGGGCACATATATTTATTGTTTATTCACAAAATTCGGAAATAGAAATAGTAGATTCGGTGAGAAAAAACATAAGGTTTATGAATAAATATGGAGAGAAAAATCTGTGTTATTAAATGCTCAGAACTTAAAATATTTATAGGCTCCGACAAACAAGAAGTTTCCGGAACCTATAAATATCATCTAAATTCGTTTAATTATCATCTAAATTCGTTTTCTATGATGTTCAGCATTTTTATTGTCGCTTTGATTGCTGCTTCTGTTTGGTCTGCATCAAGAGCACGAGTACGGTATGACTTCTCATTATAAGTCCATGATATGCTTGTCTGTACAAGTGCGTCAGTACGTCCTCCGGGAGGAATATTCACCACATAATTTGTGAGCCACGGGAATGGACGCTGCAATTTATCGCGATAAATATGACGCACTGCACGTACAAAAGCATCATACATACCATCTCCCATAGCAGACTCTTCATATATTTCTCCATTGATTTCAAGTTTCACGCTTGCCATAGGTTTTAATCCAAAAGTTGTAGAAACCATATAACTAATCAGTTTTACCTTGTTATCCGGTGTCGAATGCTTCAAGACATCAGAAACAATAAACGGCAAATCTTCCTGAGTCACAAGCTGTTTCTTGTCTCCAAGCTCTATAATTCTGTTTGTAACTCTTCGAGTCTGCTCCGGAGTCAGTTCAAGCCCAAATTCTTCAAGATTCTTCAATATATTTGCCTTGCCACTATTCTTGCCAAGAGCATATTCACGTTTCCGACCGAATCTTTCCGGAAGCAATTCATTGCAGTACAAGTTATTTTTGTTGTCTCCATCTGCATGAACACCAGCCACTTGCGTAAAAACATTGGCACCAATAATAGGTTTGTTCGGTGGAATGGCTATTCCTGAATAGCTCTCCACAATTCGACTGACATCATTCAGTTTTACCTCATTAATATTGGTCACAGCATGGAAATGGTCTTTCAGGATTGCTTGCACACTTGACAGCGGAGCATTTCCGGCTCTTTCGCCAAGCCCATTTATGGCTGTATGTATGCCTTTGCACCCTGAGAGCACAGCGGCAAGTACATTGGAAATCGCAAGATCATAGTCGTTATGAGCATGGAAATCAAAATGTACTCCCGGAAATCGCCGAACCATCATACGCATAAAAGTCATCACCTGAAGCGGATTCAGCACACCAAGCGTATCTGGCAGCATAAATCTTTTTATGTTCGTGTCCTTCAATGCCTCGACAAAAGCATAGACATATTCAGGAGAATCTTTCATGCCATTGCTCCAATCCTCAAGATAGACATTGACATTGATTCCAAGCTTCTCAGCATACGCTAATGACGTCTTTATATCCGCAATATGTTCCTGAAGACTTTTTTTCAGCTGATATTTGCAGTGTCGTTCAGACCCTTTGCAAAGAAGATTGATATTCTTACATCCGCATTCATTTATCCAGTCCAACGACACTGTGCCATCCACAAAACCTAAAACCTCTACCTTATCTAATTTACCCGCTTGACGTGCCCATCGACATATACTTTTCACCGCATCTTTCTCTCCCTCAGAGACTCTTGCTGAAGCAACTTCAATACGGTCAACATTGACATCCTGAAGCAGCATACGTGCGATAATCAGTTTCTCGTGGGGCACAAAGCTCACTCCGCTGGTTTGTTCACCATCGCGGAGTGTTGTGTCCATTATTTCAATTAATCGTGATTCTTCTCCCATTGTTCAATTTTGTCTTGATTTTCAAGCAAGAAGTCTATATCATCAAGCGCATTCATCAAACAGTATTTCTTGTATCCGTTGATTTCAAACTGTTCGCTCTTGCCAGTAGCAAGATTTGTTACAGTCTGATTCGGCACGTCAACTTTTACCTGCATTTCCGGATTGCTTTCGATACTTGCAAACAGTTCTGCAAGAAACTGTTCACTGACCACTACAGGAAGAACAAAATTATTAAGTTCATTGTTCTTATGAATATCTGCAAAGAAGCTTGAGATAACCACTCTGAACCCATATCCAGCAATTGCCCATGCAGCATGTTCACGACTCGAACCGGAACCGAAATTCTTTCCGGCAACAAGAATCTCACCTTTATATTTAGGATTATTCAACACAAAATCAGGCTTCAAGTTACCTTCCTTGTCATATCTCCAGTCACGAAAAAGATTATCACCGAAGAATTTCTCATCACGTGTAGTTGCTTTCAAGAAGCGGGCCGGAATTATCTGGTCTGTATCCACATTTTCCAATGGAAGTGGCACACAAGTTGACTGTATTATATCAAATTTCTGTTTCATTTCTTTACTTTTTTGTTTTATCTCTTGATTTATCAAGAAGATTAATTGATGACAGTTTGCAAATTATATCTCTTAAATCATTTCCCTTGGATCTGTCACAACCCCTGTTACAGCGGCAGCCGCTGCCACAAGCGGGCTTGCAAGTATAGTACGTGCGCCCGGACCCTGACGTCCTTCAAAATTACGATTGGAAGTTGAAACAGAAAGTTTTCCTGCCGGAATCTTATCATCATTCATCGCCAGACATGCTGAACATCCCGGCTGACGGATGGCGAAGCCTGCCTCCTCCAATATTTTATCTAAACCTTCTTCGCGAATCTGTTCATCTACCATCCATGAACCCGGTACAAGCCATGCCGTCACATCATCAGCCTTCTTTCTTCCTTTGACAATGGAAGCAAAGGCACGGAAATCCTCTATACGTCCGTTAGTACATGCTCCCAAAAATACATAGTCAACTTTCTTCCCGAGCAGTTTCTCGCCCGGAGCAAATCCCATGTAGTCAAGTGACTTTATATATGAAGCCTGTCCAGCTTCATCCACTGTGTCGAGCGTAGGAATAGACTGCGAAATACCCATTCCCATGCCCGGATTGGTGCCGTATGTAACCATAGGCTCTATATCAGCCGCATCGAAGTGCAGTTCCTTGTCAAATACAGCATCTTCCCCACTCTTCAATGTCTTCCAATAAGCAACCGCTTTATCCCATGCTTCACCCTTAGGTGCATACTCGCGACCTTTTATATATTTAAATGTAACCTCATCCGGTGCGATGAATCCACCACGCGCTCCCATTTCTATCGAAAGGCTACACAGCGTAAGGCGACCTTCCATTGTAAGGTTACGAACCGTAGAACCGGCATATTCAACAAAATATCCTGTCGCACCGGATGTAGTAAGTTTTGACATCAGATACAATGCCACATCTTTGGCTGTAACACCTTTTCCCAATGTTCCTTCAATGTTGATGCGCATTGATTTAGGCTTCTGCTGGAGAATACACTGAGAAGCAAGCACCATTTCCACCTCCGATGTACCTATTCCGAATGCCACAGCTCCCATTGCACCATGAGTCGATGTGTGAGAGTCGCCACATACGATAGTCATTCCCGGCAGCGACAGACCTCTTTCCGGTCCGACCACATGAATGATTCCGTTCTTCTTGTTCATCATTCCGAAATGCGACAAGCCAAATTCTTCCGCATTCTTTGCCAATGTATCCACCTGAGTCTTCGATACCGGGTCTTCTATCGGCTTATCTTGGTCATGAGTCGGTGTGTTGTGGTCCGGCATACAATAAATCTGCGCCGGACGCAAACATTTCAGTCCTCTGCGCCGCATACCTTCAAACGCTTGAGGGCTGGTTACTTCATGACAATATAAACGGTCTATATAAAGTTGTGTAGGGCCGTTCTCTACATTCTGGACAACATGAGCGTCCCAAATCTTATCAAATAATGTATTCATCGTGTTTGTTTTTTCTGTTATATATATCTGTCCGTGAGACAAACTCAGCCTTAATCAATCTTGAACTTGTTGATACAATCAATATAAGCCTCTACTGAAGCTGCTATAATATCAGTGTTTGCACCAAAACCATAGTAAATATGGTTGTCATATTCCACTTGCATGTGTACCTTACCCATATCATCCGAACCTTTGCTGATGGATTGTATGGTAAATTCTTTCAATGTCATTTGTCTGTTGACAATCTTCTTCAGAGCTTTGATAGCTGCATCCACCGGTCCGTTTCCGCTTGCGCAGTCCTCAAATTTCTCTCCGGCAATATTAAGTCCTATGCTGGCCACAGACTTGACCCCTACTCCACTCGTCACCTGCAGATAGTCAAGCTTGATACGATGGTTCACACTTCTGTCTGCACCTGCAAGTACAAGAATATCATCATCATTGATGTCTTTTTTCTTGTCTGCAAGCTTCAGGAAATCCTCGTAAATCTTGTCGAGTTTGCCTTGCTCAAGTTTAACTCCGAGAGCTGACAGACGGCTCTTTAGTGCGGCACGTCCGCTTCGGGCTGTCAATACAATAGAGTTGTCATCAATACCCACATCGTGCGGATCTATAATCTCGTATGTCTGGACATTCTTCAGCACACCATCCTGATGAATACCTGAGGAATGGGCAAAAGCATTTTTGCCGACAATAGCCTTGTTCGGCTGTACAGGCATGTTCATGAGGCTGGACACCATGCGGCTTGTCGGATATATCTTCTCCGTGTTGATATTCGTCTCAATACCTATATGCTTGTGACATTTCAATATCATAGCCACTTCTTCCAGAGATGTATTTCCGGCACGTTCACCAATGCCGTTTATTGTCACCTCCACTTGGCGCGCACCGTTGAGCACACCGCTCATGGTGTTTGCCGTCGCCATGCCAAGGTCATTGTGGCAGTGTGTAGAAAGGATGGCATGTTCTATTCCTGCCACATGGTCACAAAGATATTTTATCTTTTCTCCGTATTCCGAAGACAGACAATAGCCTGTCGTGTCCGGAATATTCACCACTGTAGCTCCGGCCTTTATCACCGCTTCCACCACTCTTGCAAGATATTCATTCTCTGTGCGTCCGGCATCTTCAGCATAGAACTCTACATCATCTACAAATCTGCGGGCATACTTTACCGCTGCCACAGCCCTTTCTATGATTTCTTCCCTGTTACTGTTGAACTTATACTTAATGTGCGAATCCGAAGTTCCTATACCGGTGTGAATACGCTTTCTCTTTGCATATTTCAGTGCGTCCGCCGCAACCTCTATGTCTTTCTCTACTGCACGAGTCAGCGCACAAATGGTGGGCCATGTCACAGCCTTTGAAATCTCTATCACCGAATTGAAGTCGCCCGGACTCGAAACCGGGAAACCGGCTTCTATAACATCTACTCCCAACGCTTCAAGCTGCTTTGCCACCTGTATTTTCTCTACGGTGTTGAGCTGACACCCCGGAACTTGTTCTCCGTCGCGCAATGTTGTGTCGAAAATAAACAATCTGTCACTCATATTATATATACCTTATATTAATTCAGTTTTATTCAAAAAAAACCTTTCCTGCATTTGTTTGCAAGAAAGGTTCTATTCTACAAGTCAATCTTTCACCTGTCACAGCACACATACACCTTTCTCGCCACAAACTTCTTAATTCGTAGTGACAATAGGATAATGTTTACTATATTTATTGAAATAATTGACATATTATTCTTTTATTTTGCTGCAAAAATACACTTTTAATTCGTTAAATCAAAATTTAGCATAAAATAAATGCTTTTTTATTTCAAATTATAACTTGAAGCCGTGGTTTCCACTTCAAATGAGAAGAATAAAGCATGTTATACTTTAAGAAACTGTTTTGAAATGATTATAAATTGCTGAATCCAAGTAGATAATGCAACAACTTCCTCATGTATATTTAGTGGGATGTTTTCGACAGACTCCTCATGTATATTTGGCAGGTGTATTCGACAGACTACTCATGGGTGACTTGTATATATTAGCAGACGTGTTCGACAGACTCCTCCGTCGCTACCGCGCCACCTCCCCTAACTTAGGGGAGG
>JAJPZU010000157.1 GCA_021204165.1 Prevotellaceae bacterium | reverse complement strand
TCCGATAAAAGTTCGGCACGCTTCATTTTGACGCGTGCCAGAGGGCTTGGAATTTTAACATTTGGCAAAATCAAAAAGTAAGCGTTTTGATGTGAAATTATCAATATTGAATTAAAAATTGCCGAATATATTGTCATTGTGTCAAAATCGGACACCCTTCAAAAAAGCGATGTCAAAAATTTTTTTATGGAGACTCTGAATTGCTAAAAGCTGGTCTTGGATTTATGTTGAAGTGAGTAGGAAAAAAACAGCTTTGAGAAGTTGATTCATGGAATATCAAAAGAGAAATTTTGTTTTGTACAAGGTATTGCTGAATCATAGGAAAGAATTGTAATGTGATAATTGATTTATTATATAAAGTTTGGTAAAACACTGATTATTGTTTACTTTTGTAGTTGAAAGGATTATAAAGGACATGACTGCAAAACAAAGTCAATACGACAGAAAAGATAGGAATTCCATTTTTGATTACAGCAAACAGTTAGTAAACCATAGTCTGCGTGATTTTGCTCCAGATGCAGATGAACGTTGTGGCAAAGGTGGACTGGGACAATTGGTAGAAGAGTTGTTCTTTGAATATGAGGTGAATTCTAACGCTGAAGCCGACTTTGCTGTTGCCGGAATTTAGTTGAAATGTACTCCGCTGAAACTTACCAAACAGGAAGAATTGTCCATAAAGGAATGCCTCGTATGTGGAATGATAAACTACAAGGAAGATTGGAACAAGTCGTTTGAAGAATCGCATTTTTACAAGAAATGCTTAGTAATGCTTTTATTGTTTTATCTTCATCAGGAGGGAGTTCCGCGATTAGACTTGAAATTCCTTTTTGCAGTCCTTTGGCAACTTCCCGAAAAGGATTTGCTTATTATGAAGCATGATTATGAGCTGATAATAAATAAGATAAAAAATGGGTTGGCTCATACTTTGTCAGAAGGTGATACCATGTATCTTGCCGCATGTCGGAAGGGACAAAAGGGAGACTCCCTAATGGAACAGCATGGTTCTCGGATAGGTGCGCCCAAAAGGGCTTGGAGTCTTAAAATGGCTTATATGCGCATTGTTCTTGAAGAGATCAAGAGCAATCATGAAAAGGGTGTATATACAAATATTGTATTGAAGCCATACGAGACATCTGAACAACTTGTTACGACAGAAGACTTGCAAAGTCATACCTTTGATGAAATAATACTCAAACGCTTCGTCCCTTACATGAATAATGATTATGAAGAACTTTGTAAATTGCTTGGTTGCAATGCGGTTGCTTCAAAACAAAAATATTTTACAATGGCTAATGCCATAGTTAGCGGGCAAAAAGTGAGCAATGTGAATAGAACGGAAGAATTTATTAAAGCAGGGCTTACTATGAAGACTGTTCGTGTGCAGAAAAATGGAGGTGTAAAAGAAAGTATGTCTTTTGAGAATATTGACTATCAGGAAGTCTATGACTGTAATAGATGGTATGATTCAAGATTGTATGAACTGTATTCCGGTCGTTTCTTGTTTGTCGTGTTTAAAGAGACAGACGGAGAAATCACGCTATCTGATGGAGATAAAGAAAGTCGTTATGTGTTGGATGATGTATTCTTTTGGACTATGCCTCAAGCTGACCTATGTGTGGCAAAAGAATACTGGGAAGACATTCGACAGTGCGTTATAAATAACACTATAAGTCCCGATTATTTCTGGAAAACCAGTGACAAGAAAAATTTCCATGTACGTCCAAAGGGAAAAGATTCTGCCGATTTGGCTGTAAACCCTAATGGAGGATTTGTCAAGAAATATTGCTATTGGTTTAATTTCGAATATGTAAAGAATATAATAAACAATCACAATGGCACAATATAAGTTTTCTAAAGAGGAAGATAATGAATGGAAAGTCTGTGAGTCAATAGCGGAGTATTCCAATTTGACACATAGAATGGCACAACAACTCAGTTTGTTTGCTGAGGAAGAGATGGAGACGCATGACGGTGACATTAGAGTGGTAGAACTGTTTGCAGGAGTAGGTGGTTTTCGCATAGGATTGGAACGGGCTTCTAAACGGTATGTTACTGTTTGGAACAACCAATGGGAACCTTCTACTAAAAGACAGGATGCCAGTATTGTTTATTGCAGACGTTTTGGTGCAACAGGTCATTCCAATGAAGATATTGCCACTGTCCCTACAGCGAATATCCCCTATTGTGACCTTTTGTGTGGAGGCTTTCCTTGTCAGGATTATTCTGTCGCTACAACCCTTCGCCGTTCTGGTGGGATAGAGGGAAAGAAAGGTGTTTTGTGGTGGCAGATATACCGCATACTTAGGGAGAAAGGAGAGGGGGCACCTCAGTATCTTATGCTGGAAAATGTAGATCGCTTGTTGGTGTCGCCTGCCCGTCAGCGTGGACGTGACTTTGCCATTATTTTGGCATCGCTGTCTGATTTAGGTTATACAGTAGAGTGGCGTGTAATCAATGCCGCAGAATATGGTATGCCACAGCGTAGAAGACGAACATATATGGTCGCATATAAGCGAGGAAATAGAATTTCTGAAATTGTTGACCAAACAGACAAGTATAAATGGTTGCTTGAAGAGGGTACTATGGCTAAGGCATTTCCCTGTCGCGCCAAGAATCATACAAAGTCTGAGTTTACAATTGTCGGAGACCTGTCTGTTATCTCTGAAAATTTCAACAAAGGGAAGAAAGTCAGTCCGTTTCTAAACTCCGGAATAATGATAAACCGTCATGTGTATTCTGTTAATACGGAATCTGTTTACAGTGGTCCGCTATTGACCTTGGGACAAATGCTCATTGATGAGAAGGATGTACCGGAAGATTATTTCATCTCAGATGAAGATTTGTCTAAATGGGAGTATCTGAAAGGACATAAATCATTGAAAAGAGTTAATAAAGAAACAGGAATTGAATATACTTACAGTGAGGGTGCAATGGCTTTTCCCGATTATTTGGATCGTGCTTCACGTACAATTATTACCGGTGAAGGTGGTCCCGCTCCTTCGCGTTTCAAACATGTGATAAAGACTCAGAGTGGACGTTATCGCCGTCTCGTCCCGTTAGAATTGGAACGGTTGAACATGTTTCCTGATTATCACACCTATGGTACCAGTGATATACGAAGGGCTTTTCTTATGGGGAATGCTTTGGTGACAGGTATCGTGGAAAAAATAGGTCTTGTATTAGAAAGAAATATTTAAAAACTTATATGGTTGTCTCCGGCAGAAACATTTGTCGAAGACAACCATATAGTTATGACAAGTAAGTTGAAAAAACGGGCTTTGAAGTTTTGCGCACATTCATGTTGTGTGGCTGAAACACATCAATGTTGGCGGTATTGTCAGACATTGACCTCGTTGAGAGTGACGAGTTTGTTGACAATGGCATAAATGGTGATGCCTGCTGAAGAATGGATTTGCAGTTTGCGCGCGATGTTACGTCTGTGGGTCGTGACGGTATTGACACTCAGACAAAGAGCTTCAGCAATTTCTTTGTTTGCCATACCTTTCGCCACGCATATCACAATCTCTTTCTCGCGTTCAGAAAGCTGCTCATCGCCCATTGCCGGTTCGGTGTCATTGTTGCCGACTTCATCCATAGCGTGACGCTGTCTGTTCAGATGCTCCAGCTTTTTCACGGCAGGGATGAAAATATTGTCCTCAACCAGACAATGGATGCTGAGGTCTTCTGCTGTCTGGTATATGTCGATGACCACAGAATTAAGTTCATTGTTGTTTTCTTTCTGAGGATAATACTGCATGAACAAATTCTTCAGTTCGTTCAGTTTTCCATCTACAGATTCGTGGTGATAGCTGAGTGTGTGCATTCCTTCGATGGACATGGCTCCTCCTTCAAGCAGCTTCTCCACATACGTAAAGACCCTATTCTCCTCATATTCCATGTGCTTGCGCACTTCATCCACATATTCGTCAAAGAATTTGAGCACGATGAATGCGATTTCGTTCTTTACAGAGCAGTCTATGGAGCTGAGCAGATGGCGTCTCATGGCAGGTAGCTGGTAATCCAGAAAATAGACATGGGTCTTGCGCAGATATCCGAGCAAGGATTTCACGCTGACGTGTTCCACTTTTTGCAGACGGTCTTCTGCACCATCCTTCACATAATTGATTACTGTGAGGAAGGTGTCTGTATCTACTCCACATTGCTTGCACACATCCTGAATTGTCTTTTCACCGAATCCGAAAGATATGCCGAAACGGCTCATGACTTGCAGAAGACGATAGTCGTTGGCGATTACAAAGCTTAGTTTATCCGTAGGTTTATATTGTGCTGCCATATTCTTAAATATTCCATTAACTTTATAAACGATGCAAAGTTACGACTTTCCGAACTTTCGGCAAATCACCATTAATAAGTATTTTGACGTGTTTTTATCCGGATAGGCTCTTGGGAAACATGTATTTTGGCTCTGTTGTACCATATTGTGAGTATTTGTCAAATGAGGCAAAAGACGTAACTTTGCAGAAAATATGGAAATAAGGATATAGAACAATATGAAACTATCAGAACTGAAGACAAATGAAAGCGGAGTGATTGTGAAGGTTTACGGACACGGAGGATTCCGCAAACGTATTGTCGAGATGGGATTCATCAAGGGGCAGACTGTAGAAGTGGTACTGAATGCCCCTTTGAAAGATCCTGTCAAATACAAAATAATGGACTATGAGGTGAGTCTGCGACGGGCAGAAGCGGAGCTTGTTGAGGTCATAAGCGAAGAGGAAGCCAAAGAATGGGTGGCACAGCATCCCGACTTGAAAGGCATTCCTGTTGACAAGGAGGAACAGATACGCAGGATTGCCGACATCAAGGTGAAAGAACTTAATGTGGTTTTTGTGGGAAATCCGAATTGCGGTAAGACCTCACTGTTCAACATTGCCAGTGGTGCGCATGAGCGTGTGGGAAATTATTCGGGAGTTACAGTAGATGCGAAGGAAGGCAAATTCACATTCGAAGGATATGAATTTCATATAATAGACCTGCCCGGCACTTACTCGCTTTCAGCATATACTCCGGAGGAACTGTATGTCAGGAAGTATATCATAGAGAAGACTCCCGACCTTATAGTCAATGTGGTGGATGCTTCGAATCTTGAACGCAACTTATATCTTACGACACAGCTGATAGACATGGATGTGCCTATGATTATGACACTTAACATGTATGACGAACTTCGGGAAAGCGGAAACAGTCTGGACATTAATCAGCTTGGAATGTTGCTCGGCGTACCTATTGTGCCTACAATCGGGCGCACGGGTGAAGGTGTCAAAGAGCTTTTCCACACTATCATTGAGATAGAGGAGGGCAGACAGAAGACATTCAGACATATACATGTCAATCACGGTTCTCTGCTGGAAAGTAACATTGAGAAGATAGAACAGCTCATCCGTCTCAATCCGGAACCTCACCAAAACTATTCCGGCAGGTTTCTTGCCATCAAGTTGCTGGAGAACGACCGTCAGGTAGAGGGTATCATAAGCACATTGCAGAACTCCGGTGACATCATATCCATGCGTAACAAGTGTCAGGCGGACATCAAGCGGGAAATTGGAGAAGACAGCGAATCGGCAATGACGGATGCGAAGTATGGATTTGTGCAAGGAGCGTTAAGGGAATGCTTTGTCAGAGTGCGCAAATACAAGCGGCTGCTCACAAAACGTATTGACTCTGTGGTGACTCACCATGTGTGGGGCTATCCTATTTTCCTGTTGTTGATGTACCTTATGTTCTTCTGCACTTTCAACATCGGACAGTATCCGATGGACTGGATTGACGGCTTTGTCGGATGGTTGAGCGACACTATTGGAGAGATCATGGCGGAGGGACCGCTCAAAGATTTGATTGTTGACGGTATCATTGGTGGAGTCGGAGGGGTGATAGTGTTTCTGCCCAACATCATGATTCTGTATGCGTTCATATCGTGGATGGAAGATTCCGGCTACATGGCAAGAGCGGCTTTCATCATGGACAAGATTATGCACAAGATGGGGCTGCACGGAAAATCGTTCATTCCCATGATTATGGGATTCGGATGCAACATTCCGGCAATCATGGCGACGCGTACTATCGAGGACAGGAAGTCGCGGCTCATCACCATGCTGATTGTACCGCTGATGTCGTGTTCGGCGCGCCTTCCTGTATATATTATTATAATAGGTGCATTCTTCCCTCACAACTCGGCACTTATTCTGCTCTCTCTTTATACGTTGGGCATCTTGATGAGCATTGTGATGGCAAAGCTTTTCAGTCGTTTTGTCGTGAAAGGAGATAGCAGTCCGTTTGTCATGGAGCTTCCGCCTTATCGGTTGCCTTCTGCCAAATCTGTGGGCAGGCATACATGGGAGAAGGGCAGGCAGTATCTGAAGAAAATGGGTACCACCATCCTTGTGGCTTCCATTGCCGTATGGGCATTGTCGTACTATCCTCACAATGAATCGCTGTCGCAAGAGAAACAGATGGAACAAAGCTATATCGGTAAG
This sequence comes from Prevotellaceae bacterium, assembly GCA_021204165.1. Taxonomy (GTDB): domain Bacteria; phylum Bacteroidota; class Bacteroidia; order Bacteroidales; family Bacteroidaceae; genus RGIG8745. The sequence goes on along the minus strand of JAJPZU010000157.1, from coordinate 10,813 downwards.
ATAGGAAAGGTTGTGGAGCCTGTCATACGGCCGTGCGGATTTGAATGGAAGGAAGGTGTCAGCATCATCACCGGAATCGGGGCAAAGGAAATTGTGGCTTCTACAATGGGAGTGCTTTACAGCAACAATGGGGAAGAGTCTCTGGAAGACGAGGATGCGGAAAGTGCGCGTTTGTCGCGTGTCATTGCCAATAGCGGACTTACTCCTTTGGCGGCATTCTCATTCCTCATATTTGTTCTGTTGTACATGCCGTGTATTCCTGCATGTATCGGTATCAAGAACGAATCCGGGCACTGGAGATGGGCTTTGTTCACCATTGTATATACCACTTCTCTTGCATGGATATGTTCTACACTGGTGTTCCAAATAGGAAGTTTGTTTAATTGATTTCATATAAAGTGCTTGGCTTATGCAAGAAGTTATTGTTGCGATAATAATTGCAGCGGTTGCCGCTGTGATTATCAGATATGTCTATAAGCAGATACGTGGCAAGGGAGGAGGTTGCCATTGCGGCAAAGGAGGATGTGAAGGATGCTGCGATAGACGGTCCTGCTCCGAGAAGTAAAAGAACCGGGCATGTTCATGCAGTGCCTTTGGGGAAAATGTATAGCCTGTTGGGAGAATGTCTCCTGACAGGCTTTTTTGATGAAGTTAATCTTTTTTCGTCTCTTATTGGGCATGTATGCGTTGGAGACACAGATGAATGAATACCGAAAAGTGGGTATTTCTGCTTGGGGATGGGTGTTGAAGACTCAGAATTAAGTAAAGCATTACCTTTCATTTACGAATAAGCAACAAAGTTTCACAATTTTAGAGTATTGCCGCCATTGTGAGCAAGCCCTAACTTTGCACAAAAATTAAAAGGGTAAAAAAATGAAGATAGGAAGACTCTTAAATGGTGCAACGCTTGCAGTGTGCAGTGGCATGTTTGCTGCAAGCATGAGTAATGCACAGGAAACAAAAGACTCTCTTGAATACGGAGGATGGAACCGCTTTCGTGTAGGCGGATACGGAGAAATGGTCGCAAAATTCAAAGACTACGGTATTAATCGTTTTTATGGCCATGAAGAGGGTAATTCGAGAATAGACAGAAATACAATCAGTATTCCGCGTTTTGTGCTTGCATTCGACTATAAGTTCAACTCCAAGTGGATTCTCGGAGCCGAAATAGAGTTTGAAAGCGGTGGTACGGGAGCCGCATACGAACTTGAGAACAAGGAGAATGGCGAGTATGAACAGGAGGTGGAAAAAGGCGGTGAGGTGGCATTGGAACAGTTCCACATTACACGTCTCATCGTGCCACAGTTCAATGTACGTGCCGGACATGTCATTGTTCCGGTGGGGCTTACCAACTCCCATCACGAGCCGATTCTGTTTTTCGGAACTTCTCGTCCGGAAGGAGAAACCACCCTTCTGCCTTCCACATGGCATGAGACGGGGCTGGAGTTTTTCGGTACATTCGGAAAAGGTTATGCCACATTCGACTATCAGGCGATGGTTGTGGCGGGACTGAATGCCAACGGATTTGACCGCAACACGTGGATTGCATCCGGTAAGCAGGGCTACTTTGAAGAAGATAATTTCACTTCTCCGGGATATGCCTTCCGTCTTGACTGGCGCGGTGTTCCCGGATTGCGTGTGGGAATTTCGTATTACTTCTGCAAGGATGCTTCGGCAAACTCCGACAAGCCGCATACTTACGGAGACATGACGGTTCCGGTCAGGATTTATTCGGCTGATGCGCAGTTTGTAAACAGGTATGTGACGGCAAGAGGAAATGTTCTTGTGGGAAATCTCGGTAATTCAAAGAAGTTGAGCGATGCCAACGGACGTCTCAGCAACAGTTCGCCTTACAGCCGTACAACTCCTATTTCCAAGAAAGCAGTAAGCTATGGCGCGGAAGTGGGCTTGAATCTTCAGGGCATTTTCAATAATCACCGTGTGCCTGTGATATATCCTTTCGCACGTTACGAATACTACAATCCTCAGGAAAAGGGTGAAGAAATGCAGGTGATGGAAAAACGCAATCAGATAAGTATGTGGACGGCGGGCTTGAATTGGCGCGCTCTTCCTAATCTTGTCGTTAAAGCCGACTACACCACCAGACAAGTGGGTACAGGCAAGGTGTTCGGCGCAGGCAAATATAACAGCGAAAACGAATTTGCCGTCGGGGTGGCTTATGTCGGATGGTTCTTCAAGAAGTAGAATATAAACAAATTCGGCTCTGTAAGTTCTACTTGTGAAGCTTGAATAAAAAGAAAAAATCTGTGCTGAGTAATAGAAAACAGTGCGCTGAAAACTTTAATCAGCAGTGCCGTTTTTATAATCGGCAGTGCCGATTAGAGTTTTCTGTGCGTTGTTTTCAAGTTCTTTCTGCACATGCAATATGTTTCCAAGGCATTGTGTGTGTATATATGGCATGTATTCTTTACAATTTGTCTTACCGAATAAAAACAAGCAATTCTAATCAGTATTTGTAAAACTTAAACAAATAAAAATAAGGACAATATGAAAAAACATTTCTTTTACGCAGCCCTGTTTGCCATGGGCTTGACAATGACTGTCACATCATGTAGTGACGATGATGACGACAATGGTGGTGAAGCATCTGTTATAGTGGTGGATTCACATAATATTGACTATTCGTCTGAGAATGCTTTGAGTTGGCACAACTATATGATAAATGTGGCAGCACTTCTAAAGACAGATGCAGCTACACTTTATAATTCATGGAAGGTCAGCTATGACGGAGGCGAAAGTTTTGCGGAGGCATTCAAGAATCATTCCGAGGTTGCCGGTGCAAGGAGTTTCTTGGGATGTATAGAGCAGATAGTTGACGGATGTTGTGACATTGCCAATGAGGTGGGTCAGACAAAAATCGGTGAGCCATACGATTACTGGAAAAGCAAGCAGTATGAGCAGGCTGTATTCGCTGTGGAGTCATGGTACAGCTGGCACTCACGCGATGACTATACCAATAATATCTATTCTATCCGCAATTCGTATTATGGGTCTCGCAACGAAATGATTGCAAGCAATTCTCTTTCTGCATTGGTGAAAAAGTCTAATCCGACTTTGGACGAAAGGATTAAAGAAGCTATCGAGAATGCGGCAAATTCAATTCAGCTTATCCCGCAGCCGTTCCGCAACAACATCGCTTCTTCGGAGACGGTCACAGCAATGGACGCTTGCGCAAGCCTTGAGAGCATACTTGACAAAGAACTGAGAGGTTTCGTGCAGAATTGTGACGAAGCTGATTTGCAGCCGATAGTGGAGGAATATGTCGATGCAGTTATTCTTCCGACATACGAGGACTTGAAGGCTGCAAATGAAAATCTTTACAATGACATTGTGGCTTTCACACAGCATCCGTCAGATGCGGCATTTGCCACAGCGGCACAAAGCTGGATTAAGGCGCGTATGCCGTGGGAGCAGAGCGAAGCTTTCCTTTTCGGCCCGGTAGATGCACTCGGACTTGACCCGAATATGGACTCGTGGCCTCTCGATCAGGAAGCAATCAAGAACATGCTTAATTCCGGAGAGTTCGATAATCTTAATTGGATTGACGGTGATTCAGACGACAAAGTGGAGGCGGCGCAGAACCTTCGAGGTTTCCATACGTTGGAGTTTCTTCTTTTCAAGGAAGGAGAACCTCGTAAGGTAAAATGACAGGCGATAGCATGAACTGTTGGCTATAACGAAAGTGTGGGTGAATTTCTGATGAAATTTCACCTACACATTTGATGTTGAATAGGGATTGTGTTTTTATCGAATATCTGTAACCGGAAACCGGAAGTAATCACATCATGAAATAAAAATATGAACGCTATACGGAAAATATTTCCACTGTTGATAAGTGGACTCATTCTGTTCTGCTCATGCGAAGAGGACGGAATGGATGTACGTGATGTAGAAGTGCCGGAAGGATATGCGCTTTCAGCCGGAACATCTACCATTTTCATCAATTCGTCCTTTGCATACGACTCTCCGGCAGACTGGTTGAGCGGAACGTATGAGAAACGTTTCAACAGAGGGGATAAGTTGTATGATGATGCACGCAGCAGCAGTAACGGACTTGGCGGAGGTCTTGGTCCTGTGTATGCCGGATATTCATGCGGAAGCTGCCACAGAAATGCCGGACGAACCAAGCCTGCACTGTGGAACGACGGCGGGTCAGGTCCATACGGGTTCTCCTCCATGCTTATATACATAACCAGACGCAACGGTGCCTTCTTCCGGAATTATGGGCGAGTGCTTCATGACCAGGCCATATATGGAGTCAAGCCGGAAGGAAAGTTAAGTGTCGATTGGCATTACGAACAGTTTGAGTTTCCCGACGGAGAACCATACGAGTTGTGTTATCCGACATATTCCATTAGCGAATGGTATGCCGACAGCATACGTCCCGAAGACTTGTTCTGTACGGTCCGCATACCGTTGCGCCATGTCGGCATGGGACAGATGATGGCTATCGACACAAAAGAGATAGAGGCTTTGGCTGCCAAGAGCAATTATCCGGAATATGGAATCAGCGGACGGTGCAACTACATCATGGAACGCGGTGTGAAGTGTGTGGGGTTGTCGGGGAACAAGGCGCAACATGCCGACCTTACTGTCGAACTCGGGTTCTCCTCGGACATGGGTTGTACGAACAGCCGCTATCCGGAGGAGATATGTGAAGGTCAGACTCAGATGACGGACGGAAGTATGATGGGACTGCTTTATGACAAACTCGATGTAAGCACGGAAGACATGGAAAATGTGGATCTTTACATGCAGAGTCTGGGAGTACCGGCACGGCGGAACGTGAACGACCCGGTGGTGAAGCGCGGTGAAGAAATGTTCTATCAGGCTAAATGCCATCTGTGCCACACCGTTACGCTGCATACACGTCCGCGCGGCAGCACGCTGCTCAACGGTACTCAGCTCACATGGCTTGGCAGTCAGACCATTCATCCGTACTCTGATTTTCTGCTTCACGACATGGGAAGCGAAATTATGGGAGTCGGACTTAACGACAATTATGTAAGCGGACTTGCCCGTGGAAACGAATGGCGGACGACTCCTTTGTGGGGAATCGGATTGCAGAAAACCGTCAATGGACATACTTATTTCCTGCATGACGGACGTGCGCGCAATTTTACGGAAGCTATTATGTGGCACGGCGGAGAGGGAGAGGCTTCGAAGAATCTGTTCAGGAAGATGCCGAAAGAAGACAGGGAGGCTCTTCTCCGATTCCTTGAATCATTATGAGACATATAAATATATTTGACGACAGCAATTAAAAAACAAGACATAACATGAAAAAGATATTGGCAATGACCATGCTTGCATTCCTTTCGCTTGCAGCAATGGCGCAGCATGAAGAGATAAGCGAGAACGGTATTGTATCGCTTGATGGAGACAACGGACTAACGGTGAAATCAAAGAACGGTGATTTTGAGTTCAAACCGTATCTGCTCGTACAGACTTCTGCCAACTTTAACTATTATGATGACGAAGGTCTCGACAAGGCTTACAATCAGGACAATGTGGCAAATTCCGGATTCTCGATACCATACGCTGTACTTGGATTCACGGGGAAGGCATTTGAAAAGGTGACATTCAATCTTTCTCTCAATGCGGCTTCAAGTGGAGGCGGTCTGCTACAGCAAGCGTGGTTTGACGTTAAACTGAAAGATGAGTTTGCCATCCGTGCCGGTAAGTTCAAGACACCGTTCAGCCACGCATATCTCACCACTCTCGGTGAAACGCTGATGCCACAACTGCCAACTTCGCTTACAGCCGCAGTGATACTTCCTTACTCTCTCAATGCTGTCACCCCGAATGTCGGGACCGGATTCGACCTCGGTGTGGAGGCTCATGGTCTTCTCGGTGGCAAATACGGATATGAAGTAGGTATATTCAATGGCACCGGTTCTTCTGTCAATACCGCGACAAAGACATTCAGCGACGACTGGCATATTCCTTCGATGCTCTATGCCGGACGGTTCACATGGATGCCGAAAGGAGTGATGCCTTCTACACAGGGTAATCCGAACCGTCTGCACGAAGACAAGATTATGCTGGGAGTTTCTGCCGGTCTCAATGTGGAAAGCGAGAGCGAGAGTACCAATGATTTCCGTGCCGGTCTTGAATTTGCCATGCTCAAGAACAGGCTTTATCTTGGCGGAGAACTTTATTATATGAACGTAGGTTTTACGGAACGTCAGAAGATTGATGAAGATTACAACTATCTTGGCGGATATGTGCAGGGTGGCTATTTCGTGGCTTCACGTTTGCAGGTTGCGGCACGCTATGATTTCTTCAACCGCAACGGTCTTGACACCAACGGCTTTCTGAATATGCCAGCCGTGGGAGTCAACTATTTTTTCAAAGGATGCAATCTCAAGTTGCAAGCCATGTATCAGTATGTCGGACGCACGGGACATGACACACAACTTGACCGTGACAATGATGACCTCGGCATTTCAACACATTCAGCCACAATACTGCTGCAATATACATTCTGATATGAAAAAAAATAGTCTTATATTTGCATTTGGTTTTGCACTGATGGTTTTGTCTTCCTGTGATGATGGAGACATTCGGGAAGAAGGATATTCAGATAATAATTACGGACGCGTCGTCAAGTTGACCGGAAAAATAAACGGTGTCAAAGGCTGGAGCAGCAATTACAGTGTGGCACTTGCCGGATTTGGTGACAGTGATTATTCCATTGTACAAAAGAATATACCGGTTTCGGACAACGGTGATGTAGAGCTTACGTTGTCCGTCACAAGCAATGACATCAAGACCATAGAACTGTGTGTAACCAATATCTTGCGCGAAAGAGTCCATACATTCAAGAAAATGGATGTTCCGGAAGGAAAAGATTCCATATTCTTTGATGCAGGGGAGGTCGATGCAGGAATGTACCGTTGTTTGCAGGACGAAATTTTCACGACAACCTGTGTGCAGTGTCATGGAGGTTCAAATACTCCGGCGGCGGGACTCTATCTTACGGCGGACAAAAGCTATGCGGCACTTGTAGGACAGCCGTCTGCAAGAGTCGAAGGAGGAACACTTGTCATTCCGGGAGATTCCAAGAACAGTGTGCTGCACAAAGTCATCAACAGCGGCTATGAGACCGGACTAAGATTCAACCACGAAAATATGGTTGCTTCTGCCAAAAAGCTTGAACTGATTGACGAATGGATTGATTACGGTGCCGACAACAGATAAATTCCGGAAGTCGGGCAGATGAAAAGGAGAATCTGTCTTTCTTGTACACTGCCCCTCCTCTCGGCATTCATTTTACAGAAGAAAACAGAAAATTATATATGAAAACTAAGAAAATATACTGGGAAGATCTCGGAGTGACAGCCGAGTTGTCAGAATATACTCCCTCTGGAAAAATAGGGGAATATCATATCATGCTCCATGTCGAACCGCGCAAGGAACTGTTTGAAGGGCAGCTGAAGCGCATCTATCTTGCAGAAGAGAGAATTGCTCAACTGGAAGAGATGAAAGATTCTGCGGCTATACTCAAACGTTACTTCCTGAGCGATTCGACCAATCAGCAGCCTCTGATGAAGAAAGAACCGGACTGCGCCATTTCTGTCATACAGCAGCCGCCTCTCGACGGAAGCAAGATTGCCGTGTGGATTTACATGCAGAAAGGGAGCAAAGTGGCTAATGAGAACGGTATGATTGTCAGCGAACATAACGGATACCGGCATCTGTGGAAGATGGGAATGCACGAACACAAGGGTGATTCCGCATGGCAGACGGAAAGTCTTCTCATCAGCTATGAAGAAGTTCTTCAGAATTTCAATGCCAACATCGCGGACAACTGCATACGCACATGGTTCTTTGTGCGTGATGTCGATACCCAATATGCAGGAATGGTGAAGGCGCGAAAAATGAATTTTGAAGAACAGGGGTTGACGGAACATTCCCATTACATTGCCAGTACGGGCATTGGGGGACTTCCCGCCGACACTCGTGCGTTGGTACAGATGGGAACCTACGCTGTGACCGGCTTTGAAGAGGCTCAGGAACGCTACCTTTATGCTCCGACACATCTTAACCCGACATACGAATATGGTGTGACATTTGAGCGCGGAACCCTTATGGAATATGGCGATCGCGCTCATGTCTTTATTTCCGGAACAGCCAGCATCAACAACAGAGGAGAAGTCATGCACATCGGTGACATTGTGAAACAGACAAAACGTATGTGGGAGAATGTGGAGAAACTTCTTGAAGAAGCTGATACGACCTTCAATGATGTGATGCAGATAATCGTGTATCTGCGTGATGTGGCCGATTATCAGACTGTAAAGGAAATGTTTGAAGAGCGTTTCCCCGACACACCGCATGTAATAACTCTTGCTCCTGTGTGCCGTCCTACTTGGTTGATAGAGATGGAATGTATCGCAGTGGCAGAACGAAACAACCCTCAGTTCAGAGACTTTTAGTCTGAATTATATGCCAAAAGAGCACACAGGACACGGAAAACGCGTGGTTTACCGGCAGACCGTCAGTCCTATGTGCTCTTTATGTTTACACCGTCATTTCATCTAATCTTCTATCTCCCCGATGACAAATCTCAATAAACTTCCTTTCCTGTTCTTGATTATAATAACCATCACAATAGGAACTGCAACCATTGTTGAAGATTTATACAGTACGCAGTTCGTTATGAAATGGTGCTATTCCGCCACTTGGTTTCGCGTCTTATGGGTGGCTGCAAGCCTGTCTGCCGTGTGGGTGATATGGAAAAGCAAGTTGTGGAAAAGGCTTGAGCTGATGCTGCTTCACTTGTCATTGCTTGTCATACTTTGCGGTGCATTGACCACTGTGCTGACAAGCAGAAAGGGCATGATTCATCTGCGGCAGAACCGGCCGGAATGTATGTTCAACATTCCGGAAAAAGGTGTCGAGTCGTTGCCTTTCATTCTTTGTCTCGACAGTTTCAGAATAGAGCATTATCCGGGAACGGATGCTCCGTCAGACTTTGTGAGCTACATTACATTCACCGACACAAAGGGCAACAAGATAAAGAATACGGAGATTTCCATGAACAATATATCCACACTCGACGGATACAGACTCTACCAGTCGTCATACGATGACGATTTCCGTGGAAGCTGGCTGACTGTCAACTACGACCCTTGGGGCACAGGCATCACTTATACAGGCTATGTGCTGCTTGCTGTCTCCATGCTCATGACCCTCTTGTCGAGAAAAGAAAACTTCCGCAGACTGTTGAGGCATCCGGCACTCAAGCGCGGGAGTGCATTTCTTGTAGGTCTTCTTGCATGTCTGCAACCGTGCCTTGCTGAGAATGCAGAAAGTGAAACTGCCGGAACAGACCGTCCTTTGGCTGTCATTAAAGCGGCGCAGGCGGAAAAGTTCAAGAGCAGACAGGTTATTTACAACGACAGAGTGGCACCGCTGAATACGCTTGCACTCGACTTTACAAGGAAGCTCACGGGAAGCAGCTCCTTCCGTAGGCTTTCCGCCGAGCAGGTGATGATTAGCTGGATGCTCTATCCCGAAGAGTGGCAGCATGTCAAGATGATAAAAATAAAGAACGAAGAACTGCGCACGACATTGGGACTCGAAAATGAGTTTGCCTGTTTTGCCGACTTTTTTGACGGGAATGGTGATTATCGACTGAGCAAATTGTATGAGACACACCGTGGAAGCCACAGCAAATTAGAGAAGGCAATCAGGGAAGCGGACGAGAAAGTCGGCATATTGCTCATGCTCACCAACGGCACATTGATTAAGCCTCTTCCCGAGGACAACAGCGTGAAGCCCTTGTCGGACAATAAAATCAAGGCGGAATTACTTTACAACAGCATACCCTTCAGCAAGATTCTGTTCATGTTCAACCTGACTGCCGGACTGTTGCTCTTTTTCATCATGCTCTACGCTATGCTCAATGGCAGAAAGGCGAAGGCATACATACACGGGATATATACGGGCGAAAGTGTCTGCCTTTATGCTTCCACACTTTTTCATCTTGCAGGATATTGTCTGAGGTGGTACATATCGGGCACGCTCCCTCTGACCAACGGGTTTGAGACCATGCAGTTTGTGGCACTGTGTACATTGCTCATATCATGTGCGTTGCACAGACCGTTTCGGTTCACACTGCCTTTCGGATTCATGCTTTCCGGCTTTATACTTCTTGTCAGCTACCTCGGTGAAATCAATCCGCAGATAACTCCCCTTATGCCTGTGCTTGTTTCGCCGTGGTTGAGCAGCCATGTCTCAATGATTATGGTTTCCTATTCTTTGTTCGCCTTTATTATGCTTAATGGAGTCACAGCACTATGTCTGATGATGTGTTGCCGCAAATCAAAAGACCCCGAAGCAGAGAGGAACAGACATGAGCAGATAGAAACACTGACCGTGCTCAGTCGTCTGATGCTATATCCTGCCACTTTCATGCTGGCGGCAGGGATATTTCTTGGAGCGGTATGGGCAAATGTGTCATGGGGAAGCTATTGGAGCTGGGATGCCAAAGAGGTTTGGGCACTTGTCACAATGCTTGTCTATGGATTCGCGTTCCATCGTTCTGCTTTTCCGGCTTTCCGCAACCCGAAGACCTTTCATATATATATGGTTGTGGCATTCCTGTGTGTAATCATGACATATTTCGGGGTAAATTATTGGCTCGGAGGTATGCACAGCTATGCGGGATGACCTGTGAAGAGCGATACCTACAAAGGAAGTCTGCATGTCCTTTTCCGAATTGTACTGAGAAGATGTTTTAAATTTATTACGATAAATTATTATAGACCGTCTTTCGTAATTT
>JAJPZU010000068.1 GCA_021204165.1 Prevotellaceae bacterium | reverse complement strand
ATAGTCTTTTCAAGCTATGGTATATAGGCTCCTCCCCTAAGTTAGGGGAGGTGGCGCGGTAGCGACGGAGGAGTCTGTCGAATACAACCACTAAATATCTGTCGAGAACATCTGCTAACACATACAAATCACACATGAGGAGTCTGTCGAATACATCTGCTAATATATACGTCACACCCCACTAAACACACAAGGACTCCGTGAATACAACCACTAAATACATGAAGAGTCCGTCAAATACACTTCAGAATAAGCAACACGGAAAATACTATTTCTCTTCCTTGTTTTCTTTTTCCTCCTCGCCTTCTAACTTCATCTTGATATACTCCGACGGAATCATGCCGAACTCCTTCTTGAAGCATTGTGAGAAATACTTCGGGTCGTTGTAGCCCACGGAATATGCAAGGTCGGAGATACGTATGTTTGGATTCGTGAGTGCTATATCTCTTGCCGCCTTCATGCGCACGTTGCGTATGAAACCGGAAGTGTTCATGCCTGTGAGTGCTTTCAGCTTCTTATAGAGTGTGGATCTCGAAGTTCCGGTTTCGTCAGCAAATACTTGCTGGTCAAAATCAGGGTCAGACAAATGCTTGTTGACACAGTTGATGCTTTTCCTCATAAATTCCTCATCTAAGTCTGTAATGTCAAGCTCTCCAAGCCCGTCGAATATTTTGTTTCTCATCTCTCTGATAATCTTCTCCTTGCGCAACAGCAGATTCTGTATGCGCGCCTGAAGTACAGACGGATGGAATGGTTTGGTGATGTAGGCATCGACTCCTGTCTCGTATGCTTCCGCCCTGTCCTGCTCGTTCCGTTTGGCTGTGAGCATGATGATTGGGCAGTTGTTGAATCTTTGTGAGGAGCGCAAATGACGTACCAGTTCCGTGCCGTCTAAAATGGGCATCATGACATCGGTGACGACAAGGTCCACTTTTGTATCTTCGTTCTCCATGATTTCAATGGCTTCCGCACCGTTATATGCCGTAAGGACATGGTAGGTGCTTTGCAGGAGACGCTTCATCAAGATGATGAGTTCTTCGTTGTCCTCGACGATGAGAAGGGTATATACCTTCGGCGCGCCGTTTGTGCCGTATGCCTCGTCGTTTGGTTTGGCATGGAGGTTCGAAGGTTTGTTTGCCGTTGTGCTGCTGTTTTCCTCCTCCGGGCTGTCGTCTTCTTCAATGTACTGAGGGCTGTCGTCAATCTCCTCTTCTGTGAAGAAACTTCTTTCGATGGGCAGTGTGACGGTGAATGTACTTCCTTCGTTTTCCTTGCTTTCCACATTGATGGTTCCGTGGTGCAGGTTGACGAGGTCTTTGGTGAGAGAAAGTCCTATTCCGGTGCCGTAAGTATTGAATTTACGGTGTTCGCCTTCGTAGAATCTCTTGAACAGGTTGGCCTGTTTGCTTGCCGGTATGCCCTGACCGTTGTCCTTGACCGTGAGCTTGATGAAGCCTTCTTTTTCGTCGTATGTCAGTGTGGTCTGCACAAATCCCATCGCTTTGGTATATTTGGCGGAGTTGGACAGCAGGTTGTACAGTATCTTGTCAAGTGCGTCGGAATCGAAATATCCGATGATGTGTTCCGGCGAACATAACAAGGACAGATGCAACTTCTTGCGCTTCATCAGCGGGTCAATGCTTTCAATCTCTTTCTGGCAGAAAGCGGCAATGTCGCCTTTCGACACTTTCAGTTGCAGGTTCCCGGTTTCAGCTTTTCTGAACTCCAGAATCTGCTGGAGCAGTCGCATCTGCCGGTTGAGGTTGTTCTGTATGAGGCGGCAGGACTCGGCATTCTGAGGGCACTCCGTTTCCAATTCGCTGACTGTGGCTTGAATGACGGTCAGCGGAGTCATCAGGTCGTGTGTGATGTTCGTGAAGAACTGCAACTTCTTGTGGTTCAGTTCTTCAATCTTTTCATTCGACAGTTTGGCGAGTTGCAGTTCACGTCTTTGCCGTTCTCTTTGTTTCAGATGGCGCAACAGGAAATAGCCTATTGCGACAAGCAGAATGACATAGAGCACCACGGCTTCCCAACGCAGCCATAGCGGAGGCATTATGGTAATCTTGATGTTCTTTGGGTTGTCGTACCATACACCGTTTATATCCGTTGATTTCAGATGGAAAATGTATGTGCCCGAAGGCAGGTTGCTGAAATAGGCGGAGTGTTGTCCTGCTTCAAGATAGACCCATTCCTTGTCGTGTCCTTCGAGCATGTAGGCAAATCTGCTCTCTTGCTGATGGTTGTAGCACAGCGATGAGAACTCGATGGTGATGTCGTTCTGTGAGTGCGACAATTTGATGTGGTCTGTGTATGGAGGCAGATAGTCTGAAATATTGCTGCGCTCGTCTGCCGGAAGTTGTTCAAGGGAGGTATTGAATATCTTTATATCGGTGATACTTGCCTGCCGGTTGTGCTCTTGCGCCGGGAGTTGCATGTCTGTGACGATGGTATATTCTCCTGCTCCTCCGAAACAAATCTCGTTACCGTAGTGGCACGACACTCCTTTTCTGAAAAAGATTTCGTCAGAATCGTATTTGTTGGGGATATAGCGAAGCTCCGCAAAACTGCCGTCCTTTTTTAGTTGGAGGCACATGATGTTTTGTCGCGATGAAATCCATAAGTTGTTGTCTTTCCCTTCTTCTATGCTGCAAATATCATCATCCGGAATCCCGTATTGGCGGTTGACACACAAAAATCCGTCGCGTTTTTGGTCGTAGAGCATGAGTCCGGTTTCCAGTGAACATGCCCAGATGCGTCCTTTGCTGTCTTGCAGCATTTGGTTGGCTTCCGATATTTAGAGTTCGGTGTCGAGCGGACTGCTGTAGATGTGCATCCGCAGCGACGAAGGATTGTGAATGTCGCCTTTGAGCTGTATGATACCTTTGTTTTTTGTCGATAGCCATATTGTGCCGTCATGGGCCAGCATGATGTGGCGCACCCTTGCATATTCAAGTTCTTTGAGTGTTTCGGTTCGGAAGGCAAGCCCCTTGCCGTTGCTGTACATGACGCACAGTCCTTGCCATGTCCCGATAAGCAGATTGCCTGAAGGGTCTTCGGCGAAGGCATATATGCAGTTATCCGGAAGCCACGGTGTGTTGCTCTTGTTGTTCACGGTGGCATGTTGTTTGTCTTTGCTGACTCTTATTACACCGTCGGTCGTTGTGCCTATGAGCAGGCTGCTGTCTTTTGTCTCGTATATACTGTTCACTTTCGATGGGGTGGGAAGTTCTTTCATTGCCGGTATGTCCTTCGTGAAAGCTTGTGCGCCGCTTTTCCGGTTGGTACACATAATGCCATTTCGTTCAAGACCAACCCAGATGTTTCCGGCATGGTCGTAGGTGATGCAGTTTATGATGTCCGATTCTTGCAGCGGTTGCGGCAAGGTGTGGTTGGTGAAGTTCTTCGGGCTGACGGAAATGGATGCGAATTTTGTGGATGATACATTAATCCATATACTTCCGTTTCGGTCGCGAAGCAATGTGCTTGCCCCGATGTTGAAGAATGTAGGTGACGGCAGTTTGTCTGTCGGGATTCTGTAGAACTGTTCGTTGGCATAGAATATGAGTCCTTGAAGCGTTCCAATCCACAACAATCCTGTGTAAGGGTCTTCAGTCAGCGAGTAGATGATGTTCGAGTTCAGTATGCCTTCTGTGTTCTCGACCATGAAATTGCTGAACTTCAGAGGCTTGTTCGTATCGTGCGGGTTGTGTATAAGATAGATGCCTTTCCCCCACGTGCCTACCCACAGGCGGCTTTGCTTGTCCTCGAACACCACTTGGGCGGAATTGATGTCGTTGAATTTAGGCATGGTGTAGAACTCTCCGGTCTGGGGATTGTAGCGAAACAGTCCTCTGTCCCATGTCCCAATCCAGATATATCCTTTGCGGTCTTCAATGAGTGACTTGATGGCACAGTGCGGTACTTTGGAATTTCCGCGTTGGTCGCACAGGAAGGTGAAGCTGTCAGTGTCGGGATTGTAGAGGTAAAGTCCGCCTTCTGTTCCTGCCCATATCTGCTTCATCTTTCCGTCGGGGGACTTTGTGATGAGCAGACGGGTGACATTGTCACAATTGGAGAAATCGTTGAAATGGTATTGTTTGCTTTCTCCGTCTTTCAGATTCATCCGGGTCAGACCTTTGTCTGTACCGATCCACAACTGGTTTTCCACGTCTCCGAGACAGTTGATGGTGTTTGACGAAAGCAGAGTCGGACGCTTGAAGTTGTTCTTGTATCGTTTTGCTTGAAATCCGTCGTAACGATAGAGTCCGAGTCGTGTTCCTATCCACATATATCCTTCTTCGTCCTGATGGATAGTCTGTATTTCACCGAAGTTTTTGTTGAACCGACATATTTCGATGTTTCGGAATATGCTGTCTGCATAATTGTCGCGCTGCGGTTTGTTTGTGATTGTTGTGTCTGCACAGATGTTTTTGCAGACGCAGAATAAAATAAGTATGAATGATACAACCTTCAATCTTGCCTTCATTTTTGTGTCTTTAATGGATGGTTTATGTCGCAAAGTTAAATATAAAAAATGTCTGTAAATCTATGCTGGATGATAAATGAGGTGGAATTATAGGTAAAATAACTCAAAAAATGTGGTTTGAAAACGTGTATCTGTGAGTTTTTCAGATGTATCCGTTGTACTCTGTATGGACAAAATGTTTCATAGAATGTTTTTTCTTTAGTTTCCTTTATGAAGGGTTATCTGAAAAACGGTAAAAAAGGGTGGAAAAATAAATCTTTTCTGAATGGTGTACTTTAAAACCTTTTTTCTTTCATTGCAAACATATAATTTTGCTGTTGTGATTATTCTAATTAAAGTTATTTATAAACAAAAAAATTAATGCTATGATGAAGAAGAACAACTTTTTTTCGTCGGGAAAAGAACTGATGCGACGCGTGCTGTTTACGCTTGTCGGCAGTTTCTGTGCATTGGCTGCCAACGCACAGAATTATTTCCCGCAAATTGGCGACAAGATTAAGACCGATGACGGTGTGTTCATTGTGAGAGGGGCTAATCTTATTTCTAATCCTTCTTTTGATGAAGGACTGACGGACTGGACTGCCGGAGATGGAAGTTCGTTGTCTGAAGCTAACTTTGCCATTGTTCCGGGAGAAGGACCGGACGGAACGGCTTGTTTGTCTGCTCTTAAAAGTGCCGGGAGCGGAGATCCTAAATCAATGAAGACCGGCTGGGCGATTACAGAGGGAAAGACTTATCTGTTCAGCTGTTGGGCCAAGCGTAAGGCTTCAGGTATGTCAAACAATACGCAGTACAGCAAGATTTGTCAGGGTACCTCTGCCAAAGATGCCGGTACAGAGATAACTCGTGTCAATTACAAGGCGGATACGTGGATGCAGACACAGGTTGTGTTTACTGCTGAGAAACCTTATTGTGTGGCACAGTTCGGATGGCTTGATTCTGCTACAAGTCTCGACTGCTTCTTCCTTGGAGAAGTGGAGATTTCGTCAGAACTTTCAACAGATAAGCTTGAGGGTGCCATCGCGGAGGCAGAACTGTTGCTGACTTCAACAGAAGAGGGTGATAAAAAAGGACAATACACGACAGAGGTGCGCAAGGCATTGCAGGACGCTATTGATGCTGCAAAGAATACTCTCGCTACAGCTTCCGCACAGCAAGAGGTGAATGATGCGTATGCAGAGCTTACAGCTGCACAGTCTTTGTATCGTGAGTCGGTGAATCCTCCGTTTACCGTGGGTGTCAAGTATTCGCTCATTCATAATAGCGGACGCTATCTTACTTCGGGAGGTGACAACGGATTTGTAAAGATATTTGATGCTGACGAAGAGTCTCTTGCGCAAGTGTTCACTTTCGTTCCTGCTCCGGAAGGTGCTGTGGCAAACGGATATAATCTTAAAGCTGAAGATGGGACTTATATTTATCGTGTAGGTTCTTGGGACACGAAGTCAAGCTCAACAGTGGACCTTACCACTGCAAACGCTATTTTCCAAGTGGTTGACTATGGCACTTTCATACAGGTGAAGAATATGGGAAGCGGTTCCGCACTCGGTACGGATGCTACTTCCTCGGGTGCAGGTGTATATTCAAACAAGAATGGTACAGGTGGCAATAACTGTTGGAACATAAGGAAGTTTGTACCTGTTTCGGAACGTGATGACCAGTACTACTTCGAGGAGACTCTTGAGAATGCTTTGAATAAATATGACGCGATAAATCCTGCATTGTGTGGTGTCAAGGCATTTATGATTTCTGCCGAGGCATACAATACATTCGGTGCTGCAATTGCTAAATCTCAGGAAATGACTGATTATGCGGCTGCAAAGGAATTGTTGCTGGACGCTATGGCTGCATTTGATGCAAATAAGATTAATCCGCCGGTAGAAGGTGTGGAATATCATATCATCCATGTTTCCAACAATACGCTGCATCAGGCAGAAGGCAGCACTCAGCCTGCACTTGCCACTACAGATGAGACAACGGAACAGACGTTCTCTTTTATTCCTTCGGATATTACGGGTGCATACTATATCAAGAATCTGGCTACCGATTCATATATTGCAAAAGTCACATCAAGTGCTTGGGACACACAGTGGGTCAGTGAAGCTGCTTCGGATGAGGCGAAATGGATAATCTCGATATATGGAGAGAAGATGTACACCATACAGAATGTAGCCGGAAAGGGAAATCTTGGTTGCGATGCCACAAATGACGGCAGTACGATTTATTGCGACAAAGCGGCGAGCGCGAATAATTCACATTGGAATGTGACGGACGGTTCTGAGAACATTCCTCTTGAACGTGAAGCCTTTGAGGCTGCTTTGGAACAGGCTAATACTTTTAAGGGCGAAATGGTGGAAGGCTATCATCCGGGTGAGTACTATGCTTCAGACATCACTGCCTTTGCTGCCGTGATTGCAAAAGCAGAAAAAGACGCAAAGAAAGCGGTGGATCAGGAAACTCTTGACGCTGTTACTGCACAGTTGATAGCTGATACTGAGACTTATAAAGGTAAGGCTCATGAAGAGTCTGTGGCTCCGGAATATTTGCAGAATCTTATTGCCGAATGCAAATCTGAATACGATGCTGCTGTGGTGGGCATAGAAAAAGGACAATATACAGAGGCCGTCAAGGCTGCTTATGCTGAGGCAATAACGACTGCGGAGACTGCCACTGATGCAGAAGCGGCAATTGTTGCTCTTACAGAGGCGCGTGACACATTCCGTAACAGTGCCATCTCTGTGGATCGTGCTGCATTCAAGGCTCTTATCGCTACGGCAGAAGACGCTCTCTCTACTGCGGTGGTTGGAGATTGCAACGGACAGTATCCGGCTGAGGCTGTCGATACATATCGTGAGGCCGTGACTGCTGCCAATACTATATATAATAATGTAGAGACTTCGCAAGAAGGCATTGACGCTGCTCTGGCTGATTTGGATGCTGTGTATAAGACTTTTGTGGCTCAGAAAGTGACAATAGACTTCTCTCTTCTCAAGAGTGTGATTGCTGATGCCAATACCGCAATGAAGAATGCTGAACCGGAAAAGGGCGACGGTCCGGGCAAATATCCGGTGGCTGCTTTTGATAAACTTGCAGCAGCTGTGAATGAAGCACAGTCTGTGGTGGGAAGCAACACGCACAATCAGAATGCGGTAGATGACATGGCGGATAAGCTGACGCTTGCTGTAGAAGAGTTTAACGAGTCCCGTGTAGATAATGACTATTCAGAACTTATTGCTCTTGTGGAATTTGCAGGCCAGTTACTTTCCAATGCGGTGATAGGAACAGAAGTGGGTAATTATACTCAGGAGGATTTTGACTTCCTTTCTGCTTCTGTGGCAAAGTGTGAAGGTGCTCTGAATGCCACTTTACAGGACGAAATAGACAAGGCTGTGAAGATTCTCAAACGCGACATTGATATATTCAAGGGTAGTGCAATCACCTCTATCAATGCGCTATTTGCAAAGAGTGGACTGACTGTTTCCGGCGGAAGAATCTCGATGAAGAACTTGCCTGCTGATGCTGTGGTTTGTGTATATACAGTGGGTGGACAGCTTGTGGCATCAACTGCCGGTGGTAATGTGGATTTGTCACTTGACAAAGGTATTTACATTGTTCGTCTGACCACAAATGGTGCAAGCACAGCCCAGCGTGTTGTTGTGAAATAAATTCCTCTGAAAGTGCTTTTTCCCGGAGCTTGAAAGATTCTTAGGGAAAGCCGGTGCGTAAGTATGCTGCTGATTGCAGTTCTGCATACTTACGCACTTTTTTTGTGACTCTTCATGCTTGCTTTCTATTCGGGAGGTAACTTTCAGTCTTGTTATATTTTGTGGAATGGATTTATTGCCTTAATTTTATGGCAAAATTTTAATCACCTATGAAACATTGTTATTACACTATCATCATGTTCTCTGTATTGGTACTGGGTGTGGACATATTAATGTATATGCAGTCATGCAGAGAATTAACGGCTATTAATTTAACTGTTGCCATATATTCATTGCTGTTGATTTATGTGTCAATTTGTGGCTTGACAAAGAAACAGTATATGAGCAAACGAAATTTATTGATGATTTCTTTTATCAGCAGCCCTTATATATGGTTGGCGATTGTCACAATTGCCAGTTTGGCATTGGCTCCGCTCCTTGGCTGTACAGAGAAAGTAGATAATGGCGATATTACAAACTTCTATACCGCCTTTATTGCTTTGTGTACTACTTTTGTGGTCGGCTTCCAGATTTATAATTCCATTGAACTGAACAGACGTATTGAAGACATGAACAGCAGACAGGACAAACTGGAGAAAACTTGGTCTGATAAATACAAACAATTGGAAGAGGAAGGGAAAAAGCAACGTGAAAATTTGGAGCGAGAGTTGAAATCGTTCAAAGAAACGGCTTTGGAGAACAACTATTATAATGCGTACAACAACGGTACGACACGTTACACCTTAGCTTTCTGTGATAAATACATAAACGACAAACGTCTTTGTTGGAATGCAATACGTTCTTATTTCATGGCATTAAGATATGCGGCACAAGGCGGGCATGATTTCCGTGAGACAATAGATGCCGTAGGACCTAAAATTATCAAATGCATTGGTGAGCTGAAGGATGCCAACAAATTGAATAAGGAACAGAGACGCATAATTTACGCAAACAAGACAAAATATATTGATGACACTAATAAAGTAATTTCAAACACTGACACTGAGTCGGAAGAACTTAATAGATTCTATGGGACATCCCTTGCAGATTACAAACGGCTTGTAAAACACTGGAATGATTTTACCGCAACATTTGAATTGTAATTGCTTATCAACGAACTTATGACTACAATGTGTAAAGTGTTTTCACCGAACTGATAAGCTTTATAAAAAACATATCCCGGATATACAATTTGTACATCCGGGATATATTTTTTATTTGTTTGCAAATCTTCAGCTTACAGATAATAATTAGAATATTTGTAAGCTTAATGATATTGCTTTTATTCAGCAACCTCTGCAACAACTTCAAACGGAACTTCAACAGATACTTCCTTGTGAAGTTTAACTGTTGCAGTGTATGAACCGAGTTCCTTAACAGCCTTAACTGCAATAATCTTGCTGTCAACCTCAATACCTTTCTGTGCAAGAGCTTCTGCAATCTGTACTGCACCGACAGAACCGTAGATGAAGTTCTTTTCTGCTTTCTTTGCAGAAATTGTCAGTGACACACCTTCAAACTTGCTTGCA
This sequence comes from Prevotellaceae bacterium, assembly GCA_021204165.1. Lineage (GTDB taxonomy): Bacteria > Bacteroidota > Bacteroidia > Bacteroidales > Bacteroidaceae > RGIG8745. The sequence goes on along the minus strand of JAJPZU010000068.1, from coordinate 7,607 downwards.
GCAGCCTCGGCATCAGCCTTAATCTTCGCAAGCTTGTGAGCGCGCTGCTTCAATTCTTCATTCAGAATCTTGAGAGCCTTCTCTGTAGCAAGTACTGCCATTCCCTGAGGAAGAAGATAATTGCGACCGTATCCGTCCTTAACTGTGAGGACATCGTCCTTGTAGCCTAAGCCGTGGACATCTTTCTTCAATATAATTTTCATATCTTTCCTCCTTTTTTATTATTTCAACAAGTCTGTTACGAATGGAAGAAGTGCCAAATGACGAGCTCTCTTCACAGCCTGAGCGACACGACGCTGGTATTTCAAAGATGTTCCGGTAATACGACGAGGAAGAATCTTTCCCTGCTCGTTGAGGAATTTCTTGAGGAACTCAGGGTCTTTGTAGTCGATATATTTAATACCGCTCTTCTTGAAACGACAATATTTCTTCTTCTTGACGTCCACTGTAGGCGGAGTCAGATAACGAATTTCTGATGCTTGCTGTACTGCCATTGTTTAGTCCTCCTTCTTTTTGTTGTTTCTACGCTTCTCAGCATACTCTGCAGCATGCTTCTCATTCTTTACAGTAAGATAGCGGAGTACACGCTCGTCACGACGCAACTGCAACTCGAATTTTGCTATCACTGCAGGCTCAGCCTTGAATTCAATCATACAGTAGAAACCTGTTGATTTCTTTTCAATAGCGTAAGCCAATTTCTTCAGACCCCAGTTCTCTTCATTGATAATCTCTGCACCGGATTCGGTGAGGATACCCTTGAACTTGTCTACCGCTTCCTTCATCTGTACGTCAGACAAAACGGGAGTTAAAATGAAAACGGTTTCGTATTGATTCATAAATACTTTGATTAAAATAATTTGTTATTTTTGCAAATGCGGCGCAAAGTTACCACTTTTAAATTTAATGGACGAAAAATATGTTGTTTTTTTATGCCTTTGCTTTCTGTAAGAAGAAAAAACGCTGCATTTCTTCTTTTTTGCTATAAATGTTTCGCCCTTTGCGAAGAATTTATTTAATTTGTAACAGAAATGGATTAAACATAAATAAAAACACACATACAATGGAAAAAGTATTGAAAAATCTTGGAATAGCCATGATTATATTAGGTGCTCTCCTTATGATTTTGGCTACAACGGTCACTGCGATGAGTGATTTGTTGGATCAGAACTGTTATACGGTTGGAAGCCTTGTGCTTATAGTTGCCGGTCTGATTGTTCACATCGTAGCGAACAAATTGATTGTCGATTAACATCCGATGAGCATTCCTCTGCTATAATAGGTTAAGAATAGAGATTGGATATTACACGGAAAAAGGCGAGATTTCATTCTCGCCTTTTTCCGTGTAATATCCAATCTCTTTTTGTTTTAGAACATTACTTTTTCTGTCTTGACAGAACCGTCTGACATTTTCTTCTTTACGATGTTAAGTCCTTTCTGCGGCTGTGAAAGACGTATGCCGCCAACGCTATAATACTCAGACTCAACCACAGCAGAGCCGGGATGTATATCCTGTATATCATTGGCGAGGTCTTCCATTACAGTTCCTATTTCGTCTGCCGACAGTGCATAGTTGTAGATACGGAAATCATCAATGTAGCTCTTCAGCATAGGGTCTGCCGCGAACTGGCTTCGTCCGATATAATTGAGCACGGGGGCGAAGTCAGAAGGACGGATGGTGATGTCGGATGATTCCGCCACTTTCTTCCCGTCTATATAAATGGCTACCTCGTTAGCAGAAAGCACTACAGCCACATGTTGCCATACGTATGTTCTAAGTCTTTCGCAGTCAAGCGTTTGCTCTTCTCCCCTGTTCTTTATGGCAAAACGCATGGAGTTGCCGTTGCTTGGAGTCAGGAACATATATCTGTCTTCTCCGTTGCCGAAATCGAAAATACGTTGCCAAACATTGCCTCCCTTCCAGTTGACCCATGTCGTGATGGTCATTTCACTCATGTTGCCAAGAGAGTAAGGCAGCTGTATGTAGTCGGATGTTCCGTCGAGAGTGACACAACGCTCACCGGACTTTCCCGACAGATAGGCGGCTATACCGTAATGAGCACAGTTGAAAGCATTGACCGTATTGTCGCTCAGTTCTTTCTCAAACTGATACTGAGCAATCATGGCACGTTCTCCGGAAGTTTGTCCGTAAACCGAGTCCGAAGGTGCAGAAATGTTGTCGGACATGTCTATTGCCTTTACCTTATATATATATTCATGCCCTTGTTTCACCGTATTGTCTATGAAAGAGGTGCCCTGAATCTTTCTTCCGATGACATTCCATTCGTATTGCGGAGTGACAACCGGAACATCCGGATTCCCGGAGTAATCAAGAACTTCTGCACGGCAGACCATGTATCCCGCCAAATCTTCTTCCGTGTTAGCTTCCCATGTAAGCTCTACAGATGCCGGATGAGCTTTGGCTGAAAGTCCTGCCGGTTGGACAGGCGCATTGAGTTCGCAAGCGGCACCTACCGGAATGATGCGCCACTTCTGGCGGTCACTATTTGGCAGCCTCTTCGCCTGACTCACATTGGCGGATTCCGCAGAACTTGTCACGGCAAGGCAAAGATTGCTGTGACGGCTGATGATATAGTAGTCGCCATTTCCGGCATATTCGAGATACCACTGTTCGTTAGCACCTTTGTCTCCGTCATAGACGATGATGTTGCCTCCTGCCGACAACGACCAGTTCAGTATATCAAGCTGTTTGCTGTCGCGTGCTGAAGATATGGTGTAGTAGCTGAAGTCTCCTCCTATGCGTGCACTCACCGGCTGCACGTCCCATTGCTGGTAGTCCATGCCCTTGTCCGAGTTCAGACACACATTGGCTCCGTTGACAGTAGAACCACTCTGTATGGACAGAATCTTGCGCGCGCTTTTACTCATTATTATATAGCGGCCGGAGATGGCAGACGGTTGCACATCTTCACCCCACGTGATGTTGAAAACGCGTTCTGCATTCGTCTGTCCTTTCTGATAGCCTGTGCCGCCCGGCATTTCCACGACAAATTCGCGCTGAGGTCCGTATCCGTCGAAATAGACATCCCTGTCCTCCGACACGAAACGATAACTCGAATTGTTCGCCTGACGTTCTGATGTTCCCAAGAAAGCCTGCACCTTCCCTGCCGGTGAACGATATACGGAAGCCGCTGTCCAGTGAGGACGGTCTTCCGCGTATGCCAGACGTTCTCCGGAACTGGCTTTGCAGAACTCTCCTCGGGCAAGACCGTCGAATCCCCACCAGATACCGGTCTGCATACCATATTCCACACCGACCATCGCTTCCATGACGTTGTGAAGCTCGTCCGCCGTAGCATATTTGCCTTCATTCCGCACTTGAGTGAAGAAATCCGCATAGTGGTTGAAGTCACCTGCAAGCTGGTGGGTGTTTCCCTCGTCAATATATGGTTGAAGATATGTGTACCATTTGGATGCCTCGTCGCAGTTCAAGGTGTTTCCGCCGGAAACGCGGATGTTCTCAAAGAACGGGTTTTCTTTTATCAGTCGGGCTACATTCTTGAAATCGTCCATGCTTCCTTGTCCCCAAGCAGTATAGTCCGGTTCGTTGAACGGCGAAACAGTCACTACGTTAAATCCTTTGCTTTGGGCATATTTTGCTGTGGCTTCGATGAGCTTGACCCATTCTTCCGGTTTGCCGACATAGTTTCCGCTGTCCAGAACTTCATGGTCGCAGTTGAGCACAATGTCTGTCACTTCTGTCTGCTTGATAAGGTTCAGGCGGTTGAGCAAGGCATTCTTTTGCCTTGCAGACAGTTCTCCGTTTGCCGTGACAAGGTCGTTAGGCTGAAACGAGCCTCGTGCAATACCGAGATTCTCCTTCCCTATAAAGGCAACTCCACGAGCGATGTTGTCACTGCTTGGCCATGCGGTGTCGAGTCCCCACACTATGGGCAGTCTGACACCTTCTTTCTTGGTACAGAAAGACAAGGTGCGGTCTGTTATCATGTTGGCAACAAGATTGTAGCTTGCAGTAGGTTTAGGCTCTACCGTCTGTGCAGACAGCCCGGTGCTACAGAGAGACATTATGGCTGTCAATGCCAACTTGAAGTATTCTTTGTCCATATCTGATAAATTTGAATATGATGTTTTTATTTGTGAAGCAAAGCCTTGAAAGAATCAAGATGAATGCCTGCTGCAAAAGTAGGCAATAAATGACTGACTTGCAACAACCTTACCTGTTATTTGTATTCTTGCTTATATCAACTCGAATTTTTCCTTCAATTTGCTGAAATAACGTCTGCTTGCCACCAGCTCTATATTGTTGAAGGGAGGGCAGAAGCGGCATTTCAAGGTCGTGTTTTCTACTGCGGAAAGATAGGTTACATTGACAATGCAATTTGAACTGATACGTGCAAAGGATGAATGAAGTGCCAGCAAGTCGTCGGCTCTTATGCCTTTTCGCAGATAGTGAGACGTGCCGTCTGTCAGGGTTACAAGCCAAGAGCGCGAATCCTTGTCATATTGCAGTGAAAGCAGTTCCTCACTGCTCAGCAGCAGCAATTCCGACACCGTTTGTATGGCCAACTTGCGTCCCGGTATTTGGTTCGTATAGATAGATTCAAGACGTTTCTTGTCGTCGCATTCTTTGACAATCTTGTCAACCACGGTTTCCAGTTCGTCCTGCTTGTAAGGCTTCAGCAGGAAATCGAATGCGGCATGTCGGATAACATCCAACATATAGCTGCTGAAAGCTGTGTAAAACACAACTCTGACAGGAAAGTTTATGCGCTGCTGCACTGATTCCAGAAAGTCCAGTCCGTTGCGCCCCGGCATTTCTACATCCAGAAATAAAACATCCGGACGCATCTCAAGCAAAGGGAGAGTAGCCTCCTCGTATGAAGAAAAACATTTCACTTCTTCAAACTCTTTCATGTCTCTAAGGTCGTCGGCAAGCGTGGCCAATGCTTCGGGATTGTCATCAACCACGAAGGCGCGCAAAGAGTTGCGATATGGATAGCCGGAGGGTAGGTTATCTTGTTTCATTGTTTGTTACTGCTTAGTTGTCTTTTTTCTTAAAATATGTTTGTTGTGTCTTATATTTCCAAAGAATAGTTGTATTTCTGTGGTATGATGAAATGTACACGCGTACCCTGTTGGGGAGTTTCCATGTTTTGTATGTCGAATTGCATGTACTCTTTATTGTGGGCATTAAGAAGTTCGATGGTCCTTGACAGAACCCTTAGTCCTGTTCCCGTGTCCGTCCCCGTTCTTTTTATGCGTCCCGGGTTATATCCGTCTCCGTTGTCTGTAATGTCTATATGCAACTTGTCATCAACAAAAGACAGGGCGATTTCTATTTTTGATTCGGCGGATATTTCTGCGAAAGCATGTTTGAACGCATTCTCAACCGGTATTTGTATGCACATGGTAGGTACATGGATATCCATTGGCACATTGCCGTCGTTCTTCCATTCCACCGTCGGGTATTCGCCGGCAACATAATGCCGCAGATTGATATAGTTCTGCACAAGTTCTATCTCGTCAGACAATTCTTGCGCCATCTTTCCCGATGCCAGCAGATTGTTTCTGAGCACATCTATGAGCAGGTCTATAGGCCGTGTCAGTTCGGGGTAGATGCGGAACTTGGGCAGGGCCGCACTCAGTACATTCAATACATAATGAGGAGAAACCCTGTTCCTGATTACGTCCATTCTCAGTTTGGTTATCTCGGTCAGCTGCTTGGCTATATGTTTATGTGCGCGACGGCGCAACACCATGATGACGACGACTGAAACCAAACCTGCTATGACTGCCAAAGACAGAATCATGACAATCAAGTTCCGCTGTTTGAGCGACTCCTCCCCATATTCCGCTATCAGGATTTGTTGGTGCAACAGGGTTGTGTCCTGTAAGTAGCGGAAACGTATCTCGTTCACGTTGTTCTCCGTTATGTTGCTGCGCAGAGAGTCTTCGTAGATGTCAGCCTTGGTCGCATATTCGTATGCGTCCCGCCAATGTCCTCTGATGGTGGCATAGTGCTGCAATCTTCTGTAATGTAGCATCTTGTATCGCGGAATCTGCACCTCGGTGATGCTCTCTACTTCCTTCAGCAGTTGGGCGGCAGCGTCGATACGTCCTTCGTCCAGTGCAAGTCCGGCAGCAAGGCTTTTCAAGTAGAACACTAAAGAAGGGTCGCAGTCGGGGTGAGTCTCCAAATACGGCATTGCGCGGTCAATGTATTTGTGAGCCTCTTCCGGCTTGTGCATGAAAAGAAGGGTCTCGCCGATGTTGGCTTCACACTGCATCCGGTACAGTTCTTCGTTCAATAAATCTGAGACGGAGTAAGCCTGCTTGAACTTTTCAAGTGCCTCCGGATAACGCTTCTCAAAGAAAAGGCAGTTGCCGGCAGAAAGATAGTAGATGAAAAGGTCGTGATTGGATATGCCTGTCAGCTTGTCCTTTGCAGAGTCGAAGAAGCGATGTGCCTCTGTAAAGTTTTCCAGTTCTGTATAGATGCGTCCCAAACCGGTATGGACAGCCACGAGGTCTTTTTTGTTGTCGGTGGAGTCTATGATGGAAAGGGCGCGCCGGTAGTAATCGGCTGCTTCCGGAATATGTCCGGTCAGAAAACATACGTCTGCAAGATTAATACATATCGCAATCAGAGCCTTGCTGTCATGACCATGAAGCAAAGCTTTGTACGCATTTTCGTAAAACTTTTTTGCCGTGTCGTATTTGCCGGCGGTGAGGTTATAGACTCCTTTGTGATTCCAATATATTCCCTCAAGTTCGGTGGCATCCTTTTGCTTGGTAAACCATTCTTTTACGTTGTTCTGCATACGGTGCATTGTGATGGTGTCGCCGGAGAAACAATGCGCAATGCCACGGTAAAGCTCCAGTTTGTACCAAGCTTCACTGTCTGAAACCAATTGTTGACTTGCCTCGAAAATAGAGTCAGCCCTTTTTGGGGCAGAATATAATATGTTTATATTATTGTCTAACAACGAATCCACAAATTTAGAATCCGCTTCCCCTCCATGCTCGTTTCTGACGCAGGCACCTGCCAATCCCAATAAAAACAGGCAGACGAACACTACATTCGTGAATTTCATAAGCCGTAATTCCAATGTTAAATGCTGCAAATTTACGTTTTTTGTGATTGAAGCGAAATTTTTTCTTGTTTGTTTTACAAATTAATACTTTATTTTACTATATATTAAGGATTTTGATAGGCATAAGCACCTTCCTGATATTGTATTGACGCCCTGAATGCAGGGAATGTTTCGGCACATCTTCTCGTGAAAAAAGGAGTGGAAACCAAGCTCGTTGTTGAGGGGGATTATAATAGTGGACATGAGCAGGTTGTGAACATGTATGGCATGGCAGACGGCTGAAAAACTTCGTCGGAATGTACATTGGGAATGTTTGCAGCGGCCTCCTCATTTGCACCTCTTCCACGGGCCACAAAAAGGCTCCATAGCAAAATTTTTTAAATGGTTTTTTGGCAGCCCTCTTGATTATGACAAAATGATGGTGTAATGCATATATTTTAATACACAATGCTTCAAAAGTGTTTATTTTACTATCTTTCTGATTTTGCCAAATGTTAAAATTCCAAGCCCTCTGGCACGCGTCAAAATGAAGCG
>JAJPZU010000089.1 GCA_021204165.1 Prevotellaceae bacterium | reverse complement strand
ATCTTATACTCAATATTTCTAAGAATCTCGCCTTTGTATATAACACCCTTACATGTATATATGTTATTTCCTTCAAAAAGCCCCTTGTGGTAATTTCCTTCTGTCTCTCCGTACTTTCCTGAGGTTTTGTAGGGAAAGAGATTATGGCAACATTCAATAATCTTGCTATTCGTTGTTATGTGGGTCAGCAAATAACATTCTCTAAATGCACCTGCTTCAACGTATCTTATATTTGAAGTTAGTTCAATATCGCGTAAAGAACTGCACCATTGGAATGCATTGCCAAGTATCTCCTTTGTCCCCTTTGGCAGTTTTAAATGCCTAAGATTCTGGCAATCATAAAACATCAATGGTGATAGTATATTAGAGAGTGTATGATATTCAATAAATGCTTCTCCTTGATGCAGAACATACCTAAAACCTTTGCCGTGACTTAGGGGTGTTTTAAGCATCTTTTCAAATTCATTTTTATCAATGGAATCTGCTATGTGATATTTACGTTTACCCCAAGAAAAGTGCCCTTCTGTTGCTTTCATTCGTAAAAATGGAGCTTTTTTGTCTTCTACGAAAGTTACATTCTCAATGTCTAAATCCTGTAACTCACCAGTCCATTTTCCTCTTGTATTTATGGTTATGCCACCTTTTTGCCAAGAATCCGTGGCCCCCATCATTATTCTGAGCAAGGCGATGTCTTGTCCGTTCAATGTTCCTGTGATGCTTAATTTTCTTAGATGCTTCTTTTCTTCTAAAGATAGTTTGTTGTCCAGTGATCCGGGAACATCAACATTTACGGTCTTTGAAAGATCTTTACTTCTATGGTCAGGGCAAATATCAAATATTATCTCCTTTATAATTCCTTCTGTAGTTTTCTTGTCCTTCAAATCTTCATCTAACAGAAATTTGTAATAGCCATTAGCAGCACCTCTCCATCCTAAATTGAGATGAAAATATCCATCCTTATATCCATCACATATAAAGGCGTGTTGTCCTCCTGAAAGAAGCACTGGTTGTTTTTTATTCAATTCATTAGCAATAATTGCACATGTTTCAAGAATGTCTGTATTCTTCATGAACTTGCATGAAGGTGAATACCCCCAGTGGTTAACCAAAATGGAACGTGCCGCGATATAGTTTGAGGAGGTGTTGGTGATATTAAATTGAGAAGATACAGCCTTGGCATTCAGACTCATCAGATGTGCTATTGGTTTGATGTCCAACCTCTTAGTTCTAAATTGAGGATAAGACAAATACATCCCTTTCCAATCTAAGGCTTGTTCCTCAAAGTTGATGACATATTTGCCATCATCGTTTCCACTCTCAAATGCGCCATAACCCTTTGTCGGATATTTATGATAGTACATTACTTGTGACAATGCTGTAGCGACGCATCCTGTAAGATTGTGAGTCGTTTCGTTTATAGATGTAGGGCAATACTCATTGTATGGATAGTCTTGCCCCCATGTTGTTTTCAACAACGGTAGCACATTTACAGAATGCATCTTCTCAAATCGAAAGGGAAATGAACGTTGTTCTACGATATGCCCTCGTCCTCTTAATTTTCTAAGCTGTTCAGAATATGCATGAATCAAATTATTCTTCCATGGCGATTCTGTGCCCTGAAAGCCGTTTGTTTCACTATATGCGATAATTGCATTGCTGATGAATTTCCTAAATTCCTCGTTTGCAACTATTAGAAAAGTATGTCCCTTTTTACTTTCAAAGATTGTCAATTCATCGTTCTTGTCTATAATATACCATTCAAGATTGGTAATGTTATATCTGATTTTTTTAGGTCTTTGTTGACAAGGGGTAGTTCTTTGTTGACATTTTGAGCAACGCATAACGAAATGCTTGCTAAAAGCAACCATAAAATACAACAATACTTCTTGTAATGAAATGAAAATATTTTTATCAAACGCATCAGAACTAACCTGAATAATTCATTGTGAAACGAAAAAAGTAAACGTTTTTCTTTCCCGTATCAAGGACAAAGTTATATCTTTAAGTATTCAAAATCAGATACATAATAACGATTACTATGTGCAAAGGTACAGCAAAAACATCAGATGCCCAAGAGAAACTTCTATTTTCTCTCCCCGAGCTCCTAAATGGCAAGAAAATCCAGTTGGATTTCCCTGCCCCTGACGTAGTGCCCTATCTTTGTGTTTAACTGACTATTTAAAAAGATTGAAAAGAAGCAAATGTACAAGATGCTTTTTCCTTTTGATATAGTAGTACGTTTTATATATTTTTGTACCTTTGCCAGACTTGACATGATATAGATAAAAGTATCTTCAGATTAATTTAGATAAAAGACGGGCTTTTCTTTATTATGATGTTGACAGGTTAATATTACTAAATTCTATGTGATGAACAATAAAACAACTATATGAATATGAAGAATAACAACTTGGTAATTATGGCAGGTGGTGTGGGAAGCCGCTTTTGGCCGATGAGTACTCCGGAGTGTCCTAAGCAGTTTATTGATGTTCTTGGATGTGGAAGAACTTTCATACAATTGACTTTTGATCGTTTCAAAGGCATTGTTGAGCCGGAAAATGTGTGGGTGGTGACATCTGCAAAGTATGCCGATATTGTGAAGGAACAGCTGCCGGAGGTTCCGGTGGAGAATATATTGCTCGAACCATGTAGAAGAAATACGGCTCCATGTATAGCGTATGTAAGTTGGCGCATCAAGGCAAAGAATCCTAAAGCAAACCTTGTTATTACTCCGAGTGATCATATTGTAATGAATACGGATGAGTTCAAGCGTGTGATTTCTTCTGCTTTGTCTTTTACAGCGGAAACAGATGCCATAGTGACACTGGGAATGACACCGACGCGTCCTGAGACTGGTTATGGGTATATACAGGCTGATTTGTCAACAGCTTCGCTGCGTAACAGTTCTGTTTTCCGTGTGGATTCGTTTCGTGAGAAGCCTGATTTGCAGACTGCACAGGAATATATAAAGAAGAAAGAATATTTCTGGAACTCCGGTATTTTTGTTTGGAGTGTGAAAACAATTGTGAATGCTCTGAGAGTATATCAGCCTAATCTTGCCGAGATATTTGAAGGTATGCTTCCTGTCTATGGCACAGATAAAGAGCAGGAAACTATAGACAAGAGATTCCCGGAGTGTGAAAATATCTCCATAGACTATGCTGTCATGGAAAAGGCAGAGGAAATTTTTGTCATGCCGGCCGATTTTGGGTGGAGTGACCTTGGTACTTGGGGGTCGTTGCATACGCTTGCAGAAAAGGATGATAATGATAATGCAATCATAGGAAATGAAGTCAAGTTGTATGAGACGAAGAATTGTATCATACATACGTCTGAAGAACGGAAAGTGGTGGTTCAGGGACTTGATGGATATATTGTGGCAGAAAAAGATGACACGCTTCTGATTTGCAAATTATCGGAAGAGCAGAGAATAAAAGATTTTTCTGCAAGATAGTTGATGGTTATTGTAGGATAAAGTCTTTAAGGACTTGTCTTCTTTATAAATCCACATACTCTTTCTCTTTAAAACATCAAAAAGAAACGGATTTGATGCTTTTGAGAGAAAGAGTATTTTTTTTGAGAAAGTAGGGGATGCGAATTTGTAATTGCATTATTATTAACAAATTACGCATTACCGAGGAACGGTAATGCGTAAAAAAAATTGCTTATCATCACGACAAGCAATCTTTACTAACCTTAAAATAAATCTAATACCATGAAAAACACGGTGCAAATATACGATTTATTTATTATGTGCCAAATATTGCGTAGTACTTTTAAAGTATATTAACTAAAAGCGCGGCGGTGCAAATATGGTTATTCCATATTTATTCCGGTTGGGTGGGGCAGTTGTGCTCGGACGGGGCTTCTTTTCGGGGAGACATCCGCACAGCTGTGATAATAAGTTGAATAAACAACTGTTTTTTTATTTGTTCATCATTATTCCTGTCAGTATGCGTCCGGAATATGTTCCGAGTTTTCGTGCTGAGAAATAAGTGTCAGAATTTTTATAAGTGCAAATATTGCTGTTCATGATGTTCTCAGCACATACATTTTTTTTCATAAGCTGTATGCGATTTGCCTCAGGCAAGTCAATATGCCATTTTGTAGCAAACAATGATGGGGGAGCATTGAGTACGGAATACCGTCTGGCTATGGCAGGCATGTGGAACCCGGCTTCTGCAAACTTCTCATAAACTTCTTCGCCTACTTCAAAGCTGTCTATGGATATGCCGGGACCGATAACAGCTTTGCAGTCTTTACCTTCTGTTCCGAACTCTCTGTTCATTGCCTCAATGGTTTTTCCGACAATGTTGGCGGCTGTTCCTCTCCATCCGGCATGAACAGCAGCTATTGCATGATGGATGGGGTCGTAAAGGAGTACCGGAATGCAATCGGCAGTAGATACGGATATGCAGACTCCTGATTGCGAGGTCATCAGTGCGTCTATTCCTTCCAGCGATGGACTGTTCTCGTTCTCCCTCTCTTCATTTATTATTTCCTGTTTATATTGCTCAAGAAATTGGTTGTCGATGAGTTTGACTTCTGTACCGTGAATCTGGTGGGGCATGATAAGCTTGTCGCAGCTGATGCCAAGTGAAGTACAAAGCATTTTGCGGTTTTGTCTTACCGCCTCCGGGTCATCGCCGCAGTATGGATTTACATTGAATGATGAATAATTGCCCCTGCTGTGTCCGCCTTCTCTGGTTGTGCTGAAGGCGGCGACAGCCGGAGCCATATTGTAGGTTTGTAATGTCATAGACTGGATTATCCGTTTCGATTATCGAATGTTTGACTTACGGTCTGAGAATCTCAATGCTGACAATATTAGAAAATGTCAGACTGTGTGTCTTGTTCCCTTGGCATGAAAAACTGACAGTGAAGTTGGAATATAAGAGAATGAGACTATTCCTCATCTTCATATTCAAAATCTTCCAGCTCTTCTATATCCTCAAAATCTTCGATGTTTTCTTCGTCTATGAAGTCAAATTCTTCGTCTTCTCCCTCCTCTTCAAGTTCTATCTGCAAACGTGAGAAATCCTTCGACTGATGCACAATGCTTTCATTCGTACTTATTGTGGCGAGTTTGTTGCTTTCGCTGTTCATCTCTGTCCAAAGTATGTCTTTGAGTTCGTTGATGCCGTAGCCTGTGACGGAAGAAATGAATACGACAGGCAACCCTTCCGGAAGTGTTTCTTTTAACATCTGGATAAGCTCTTCGTCAAGAAGATCGCATTTAGTGGCGGCAAGCACTCTGCCCTTGTCAAGCAATTCTGGATTGAATGTAGCAAGTTCATTGAGCAGAATCTCATATTCTCTTTTTATGTCATCTGTATCTCCCGGAACCATAAACAGCAGCAGAGAGTTACGCTCTATGTGGCGAAGAAATCTGAGTCCAAGTCCTTTTCCCTGACTTGCTCCTTCTATTATTCCCGGGATGTCAGCCATTACGAATGAACGTCCGTCGTGGTAAGGGACAATGCCAAGAGAAGGTTCAAGTGTGGTGAACGGATAATTTGCTATTTTAGGTTTTGCAGAGGAAAGAGCAGACACAAGAGTCGATTTTCCCGCATTAGGGAATCCTACCAGACCAACATCGGCAAGCAGTTTCAATTCCATGATGACACTCAGTTCCTGCATCGGTTCGCCGGGCTGTGCGTAGCGCGGAGCCTGATTGGTTGGAGTACAGAAATTGAAATTTCCTAAGCCGCCACGTCCTCCTCGCAGAAGGATAACCTCCTGTCCGTGTTCTGTCACGTCGCAGATGTATTCTCCTGTCTCGGCATTGTAAACGACAGTACCGCATGGAACTTCTATGTATTTGTCCGCTCCCTGTTTGCCTGTACTTTTGTTTTTAGAGCCGTTACTTCCGTGCTCTGCATGTATATGGCGGTCATAGCGCAAGTGAAGCAGTGTCCAGTAGTTCCTGTTTCCGCGCAATATTACGTGTCCTCCGCGACCTCCGTTTCCTCCGTCAGGACCTCCTTTAGGCATGTATTTGGCGCGGTGCATGTGTGCCGAGCCTCTTCCTCCTTTTCCTGAACGGCAGTATATCTTAACGTAGTCAATAAAATTTGATTCTGCCATATTGTTTTGAACATAAATTATGCGTTCCATTCCTTGGCTCACTGCCGATTGGCAGGAGGAGTAAAGGAGCGGAGCGCATAATCAGTGGATACTTTTTTATTTTAATGATAAATTAGTTGTTTTCTTTTTCGATTGCTTCGAATATATCAGATAACATCTGCTCTTTGGAACCTTTCCAAGTGAATGTGTGTCGCAACCCCTCCTTTTCAAACCAGTCGGCAAGCGGTGCTGTCTGATTATGATATACATCGAAACGCTTCTTGATGGTTTCTTCGTTGTCATCTGCACGCCCTTGTTCTTTGGCGCGGTTGAGCAGTCGTGCCATGAGAGTTTCCTCGTCAACGACAAGTTCTATCATCATTCCCATGTCATGATTTCTTTCTGCAAGCATCTTCTTTAAAGCTTCAGCCTGTGCAATGGTGCGTGGGAATCCGTCAAAAATGACACCTTTTCCTTCTCCGAGTGCATCGTATGTCTTTGCAAGGATGTCTATCATGAGTTCATCAGGAATCAATTGTCCGTTGTCAATATAGTTTTTTGCAATATTGCCGAGTTCTGTTCCGTTCTTTATTTCTCCTCGCAGAACATCGCCCGTTGAGATGTGTCCCATATTGTATTTTGCAACGATTTCGTCACTATAAGTGCCTTTGCCTGAACCCGGAGCACCGAAAATGATAATATTTTTCATAAGCTTTTCTTTTTATAATTGGTAATTTAATTTCTGGATTTGTTGTTTTTGAATGCGATAGATGCTATTCGCATACGGTTATTCTACTACAGTGTATATATCCTTGTAATTACGTCCTAAGCCGTCGTAGTCAAGTCCATATCCTACGATAAACTCATTCGGAATCTCAATGGCGCAATAATCAACATGTAATGGAACTCTCAGTTTGTCCGGTTTCATCAGCAATGTGGCTATTCTTACACTTTCAGCTCCCTGTTTTTTCAGTTTCGGAAGAATGTGGCTCATTGTTATGCCTGTATCTACAATGTCTTCGACGATAATGACATCACGTCCTGCCAAATCTGTTGTTACTCCAATGAGTTCACGTACTTTTCCTGTGGTGTCCATTCCTTCGTATGAAGAGAATTTTGCAAATATTATTTCAGGCTGGAAGTCAAGATAGCGTACTAAATCGGCTGCAAACATAAATGCTCCGTTAAGAATACATACCAATACCGGTTTTTTTCCTGCATAGTCGGAATTTATTTTCTCTGCAAGTTTTTGCACTTTTTCCTGTATGGTTTCTTCACAGAGTGAAACCTTGAAGTTTTTATCTTTTATCCTTATCATAATTGAACATTCTATACCGTTGGTAATTTGGCTGCAAACTTACTAAAAAATGCTGGAATAACCTCGAAAAATGGGAAGAATGACGCTAAACGTCTTAACATCAATGTCGTTACGGTGTCAAATGATGAAAGCCCCGAAAACGAAAAAACGTAAAGAAAAGCGGATTTATGCGGAATTTACATTCATATTGAGAATAATGGCATTGAAAATATGGACAATGCCCTGAAAACATATTATATGCGCGGAAAGGAATTATTGTATGTGCAGAAAGAAACTAAAAACAGTGCGTTGAAAACTTTAATCGGCACTGCTGATTATAAAATCGGCAGTGCCGATTATGTAAACTGCACTGCCGATTATAAAAACGGCAGTGCCGATTAGAGTTTTCAGCGCACTGTTTTTAATTCTTTGCTGCACCGGTATTTTATTTTAGCCGCCATTCTTCGCAGTTATTTCTACGGCGAGTCCAAACAGACAGCACGTCAGCAAAATGCTTGCTTTTCCTTTTTGAAAGTAGGATTTACTACATTCTGCATCGTCATCGCTGTGCTCACACCGATGCACAGCCATTTAGTCCCTTCGTAACGGAGCAGTATGAATTATGCAGGATAGGACTTGCGTTTTTTTGTTTTCAGACATTTTTAAGCTGTAGGAGTTGTTTCTTCATGATTATTGAAATACTGAAAATCTGTTGCGAATATGTCAATACTTCAATAAATATCTGTTTTTGATGGGGTAAATGTAATATTTTGATACTATTTTGCCCTGTTAATGGCGGCAATTTGCTAATTTTGCGGCATGAAGATTCTATCTGCGACTCAATTTAAAGAGATTGACGCTTTCACAATTGAAAACGAGCCAATCGATTCTATAGACTTGATGGAACGCGCTTCGAAGGCTTTGGTTGCCAAGATTATGGAGCGGTGGGATAATCATACACCTGTGAAAGTATTTGCCGGACCCGGAAATAACGGAGGTGATGCACTTGCCGTAGCAAGGATGTTATCCTTGTGCGGATATAAAATTAATGCTTATCTTTTCAATACAAGCGGAACATTGTCTGCCGATTGCATGAAAAACAAGCAAAGGCTTGAAGCATGTAAAAATATTGAATTTACAGAAGTAACCTCGTCGTTTACTCCGCCTAAACTCGAAGCGGAGGATGTGGTTATTGACGGACTTTTCGGAACAGGGGTCAGTCGCCCTCTTAATGGAGGATTTGCTTCTGTGGTGAAGTATATCAATGCGTCACCCTCAACAGTGGTTTCCATTGATGTGCCTTCAGGGCTTATGTGTGAAGACAACACATACAATGTGATGAATCATATTGTGCGTGCTGACTATACTTTCACATTCCAATACCCCAAATTGGCTTTCTTTTTTGCTGATAATGAAATATTTGTCGGGCAATGGGAAGTTCTTGATATTGGCATCAAGGATCCGGGAACAGAGATAACAGACACCCCATATTGTTTTATGGAGAAACAGGATGTGGTCGGGGTGTTGAGGAAGCGTTCCAAATTTATGCATAAAGGTTCTGCCGGTCACGCCGCGTTAGTTGCAGGCAAACGTGGAATGGCTGGGGCTGCAATACTTGCTTCGCGTGCATGTATGCGAAGCGGAGTCGGTAAACTTACTGTACATATTCCAGAATCCAATGCAGACATTATGCAGATTTCTGTTCCTGAAGCTGTTCTTGACATAGAGCCGGGAATGGATTGTTTCAGTAACACATTTGATGCCAATGGGTATGATGCTCTTGGAATAGGTCCCGGAATCGGTATGGCTCCGGACACAGTTCAGGCATTTATTGAGCAGCTTCGTCTCACTAAATCTCCTATAATTATAGATGCGGACGGTTTGAATATTCTGGGCTCACATCGGGGATGGATACTCCAGTTGCCTAAAAAATCCATACTTACTCCGCACAAGAAAGAACTGTTCGGGCTTATAAGTACGACTCGCAACTGCTACGAAGAGTTGGAGCGTACACGTGAGCTTGCCGTGCGTCAGCAAATATATATAGTGATTAAAGGTGCATATTCTGCGATTGTTACCCCGGAAGGAAAAGTGTGGTTCAATTCCACAGGGAATCCGGGAATGGCGACTGCCGGTAGTGGAGACGTGCTCACAGGAATCATTTTGTCGTTGCTGGCTCAAGACTATGGACCGGAAAATGCAGTTCGTCTTGGTGTCTATCTTCATGGACTTGCAGGAGATATTGCAGCCCGAGAGGTTGGCGAAGACAGCTTGATAGCAAGTGATATAATTGCCGCATTGCCTAAAGCATTTATGGAACTGCACCAAGCGCAAACAGATTGAAGAACTTTTTTATTTAATGAAATAATTAAATAATAATCACAAATAATGGTGAGACATTTTTTTTGTGCAGTATTTGCATTTTGTTTTGTAGTGTCTGGAATGAAAGCACAGACTCAGGTAGCTAAGTTTAATCCGGGAGTAGTGGCCGAAGGTGTCAATTATGCTTTGCCGAGAACTCGTGTCAGAATTGATGTTACGGCTTTGAAGATTCAATATACACCGGGAGAGTTTGCACGTTATGCCGATCGTTGCCTGAATATCAGCAATGTGAAGAAAACAGAAGAAAGCAAGTGTATGGTTGTCAGCATGAAGCTTGAGCAGGAGGGTGTTCCGGACACATCTAAAGTATATACTGTGAAATTAAAGGACAAGACAATAGCTCCGCTTGTACAGCTTACTGACGACGGAATACTTGTGGCTGTCAACACAAAAGCAGATGTTGCTGCAAAAGTTTATTGGAATGAAGAAAAAAAGACAAATCATCGTCTCGATTCCAAAGAATATTTTACGGCAGATATTCTGGCTGCTACTTCTACTGCGAAAATGGCAGAACTGACGGCTGCGGAAATATTTGAGATTCGTGAGAGCAAAAGTGCAATTATGCGCGGACAGGCTGACGAGATGCCCAAGGATGGTGCTTCTCTGAAAATTGTTCTTGACGGGCTTGAAAAGCATGAAGAGGCTCTTATGCAGCTTTTTGTCGGCTATACGGACACAATCACTTATACGCGTAGTTTCTATGTGGATCCGGACAAAGATATAGACAAGCATATTTGCTTCCGTTTGTCTTCAAGACTTGGCTTTGTGGATACAGATGACCTTTCAGGTGAACCTTATTATATAAGTATAAAGAATCTGGGAACCACACCGGCTGTTTCAGAGAAGGATTCAGAAAAGAAGAAGATTGCAGGATTGGTCTATAATATGCCGGGAACTGCTCAGGTTAAAGTTTTTAATGCAGAAAAGACTTTTATTGATAAAGAGATGGTATTCGGACAGTTTGGTTTTGTCGATGTGCTCAGTCCTACATTGTTCAATAAGGATGCCGCCACTAAAGTGACATTTAACCCTGCTACGGGAGGTATTGTTCGTGTTGAACAATAATTCTTAGATGATACACAATTCTTTAGAACTGAAATAATAAGTTTTACAGCTGTAATTCGTTTATAATAAAAACAGGATGCAGGAACTTGCAAAATAAGCAATTCCTGCATCCTGTTTTTATTTGTTTCTATAATTGAAAGCTAAAGCTTGTTCTCTACTTTCATATCCTCGTCAGACTACTTCTAATTGCAGAGTATGTATGTCAATGAAGCTACACTGATGACAATCCATAGAAGTATTCCTTGAATGAGCGGTTTGATTCCCACAGATTTCAACACGTCCAGAGAAAGCGACGCTCCGATGAAAAACAACGTGATTGTAAGACATTTTTTCGATATGGAACTGATGACACTTCCTATCGATGCCCCCACAGCCGCACCTTCAGTTCCTATTAAGGAAGCATTATTGAGAATGTAAGTGTTGAATACTAATGCCAGAATGAAGAACAGGATGAACATTGGTATATTGATTTTGCGCTTTCCTGTGTCATTGCTGTCGCGGAATATGAAGGAGGTGAGTAGGGCGAGAGGCACAATCCATAGAGCACGAGTGAGCTTTATGGTTGTTGCCACTTCAAGTGCTTCTTCTCCGTATGCCTGTCCTGCACCCACCACAGAGCTTGTGTCGTGTATGGCTATTGCAGCCCATGTACCGAACTGTTGTTGGTCAAGCCCCAGCCATTGTCCGATAGGAGGAAATATAAAAAGAGCTACAGCGTTGAGAATGAAGACAACACCGAGAGCAACAGACATGTCTGCTCCTTTGGCTTTGATTACCGGTCCTACTGCTGCAATTGCGCTTCCGCCACATATTGCTGTGCCGGAACTTATCAAATAAGAAGTGTCACGATTCACCTTCAGCATTTTGCGTCCAATGAACCATCCTATCAGCAAGGTGCCGAAGACGGAGATAATAGTAAACATCATTCCTTCTTTTCCTGATGCAAGAGATTTCTCTACGTTCATGCCGAATCCAAGTCCTACCACGGAGTATTGAAGCAGGTATTTTGACATTTTCTTGTTGAAGTCCGGATAAGGTTGTCCGAATACGAGTGCAAATGCAAGTCCTGCAAATAACGCTGCCGGTGGAGTTACCCATGCAGAAGCCGCCTCCATCCCGGGTATGTAACTCAGGACAGAACATATTGTCATGACTGAAAGGATGGCAATATACAAATACTTGTCTTGTTGTTTTGAAGACTGATTTTTTGTTGACATAATATCATGTTGTTTTATTAAAAGTTTGACAATTGTTTCTTGTATATCTCAACACGGGATTAAAGACTGATTATGCCGATATTGTCCCATTCTCTTATTAACGATGCAGAGTCTGCTTGCGCTGTTGGTTCATCTACCTCGTAATTGTCAAGTAATACCTTGGTAATATCTGCTATTGTAAAATCTTTGTTGATTACATTCTCTCAAATTATAGCTGCCGATTCGTTAAAAGTTATGATTTTGGTGAAGAAAATATTCTCCATTCCGTGTGAAATGACAATATTTTCTCCACAAATTTTCCGCAGCTCAAATCCCGGTTTAATTTTCATGATAGTTTATTTTTCTCCTTATGGAGGACTTGTATTTATTAATTAATGTCTTGTTGTGATGCTATGCCATAGACGATATGTCGCAAGCAATATTCTCCTTGCGGGCAAAAGCTTTGTCCAGCATTTTGAATAGACTCTCCATACTGTGCTTCCGGTGGCGATGGTTTTGCCGTTACGTATGAAGGCGGCAGCAATTGCACGTATATCGGATATTTTGCAAGTTTCCGTACTTTTTATGTTTCCGTCGCCACGCAGACTTACAGTGTCGCCTTCAATGCTTTCTATCCTATGGAGCACATAACACCCTTTGCGTATTTCAGCCAAAACAACATCGCCGGTTCGGTATTCAGATGTCCCGGCAAGGACTACGATGTCCCTCTCATTTTCAAGGAAAGGGCGCATACTGTTTCCTTTGATACGGAGAGACACCTTATGCCCTTCATCAATAAGGCGGCATAATTGCGGCAGAAGTTCTGCATTGGGCAGTTGTATTCGTTTCATCCGGCTATCGTTTTATGACTGAGCAGTGCGGCTTCTTTGTCAGGACGGCATTGCAACATAAAGCCCTGCACACGCTCCATTATAAGTTTTATGCTGTCACAGACTCCGCCATAGACTCTTTTGTCCCACTTCATGACAGAAGAGGAAGACAGAAGTGATGCAAATGTTTCTATGGTAGTTTGCCTGCGTATATGGTTGTATGGAGCTTGTTGCAATTGCAGGAATGCGCCGACAATCGCATGTTCGTTGCGGTAGCAATCGGTCTTACCGCTCCACGGAGAGCCGTAAACGCGTATTTCTTTTCCCATGACACGTACCACAGGATTGTCATCGTTGAGCAACTCCGTACCTTGGACATGTTTCATCCACAATTGTGAGTGAGTGCTTTTTCCGGTACCACTTTTACCTAAGAAAAGGAATCCTTTTCCGCTGTTACATACCACAGAAGAGTGCATGAGCAATGTCCCCTTGTCGGAAGATGCAAAAGCATACATCATCATCAGTGCGTTGTTCAACCCGAAACGGCGCAGTTCCGTAGGTCCGGACAAAGAGATACGGCTGTGCGAGAATGTACTGTTTGTCTGCATCAACCCACATGGCCTGTGGTCTGCATCAGCTATTATTATTTGATAATCGCCGTTTTCTGTTTGTAGGAAACGGTAACATGCCACCTCGTTGTTGAACACTCCGATTTCTTTTCCTCTGTCCTCCGGACAGAAGCTGTCATCCACTGTCAGGTCGAATAGCAAGGGACGATTGTCCGGTTCCACAGCAAACACACTGCTCGACAAGAGAAGGTTTCATCGTCTTGCTTGCCTGTAAAATGCACCTGATAGGTCAATCCCCCTACTATATATTGTCTGATTCTGTCCATTGCTTTTTCTGAAGCTGTCAGCCACTCATTTTCCAAGTCCGATGGCTTTAGTCCACTGGGTTGAAGCGTAGTCGTACAGAAAACTCTCGTCGGCATATTTGTCAAGAGGCAAAAACATGGATATTCCTCCAAACTGCTCTTTGTCTATAGACAGACTGCCGCGTTGATACGCACTGTACCAAGAGTCTGTTGCCTGCGCAATGGTGATTGTTTCGTCG
Source organism: Prevotellaceae bacterium (assembly GCA_021204165.1). GTDB lineage: Bacteria > Bacteroidota > Bacteroidia > Bacteroidales > Bacteroidaceae > RGIG8745. The sequence continues at coordinate 3,381 of JAJPZU010000089.1, read as the reverse complement.
AACACATGTTTCCATGCAGCATAGTCTTCCTCAGACAGCACCTTTTGCATGATGCCTTGCATTTCGTAGCAGTCGGGATATTTGCTATATGAATTCCATTTCTCATAAAGGAAATAGTTCTGTATGCCGGAATAGTCAATATCCGGCAACACATCTTTGTATTTATGGATGTAGCGGGAGGTGCAGTCGGCAAGCTTGTCCAGTTTGCTGCAATCTATCGCGGACAGGACAACTCCAAATATGTTGTCATTGTAATAATGTTCATAGTACGCATTGACAATGCCTGCAATATTGGGCTTCTCGGCAAAGGTAGGACTTACCAGCTTCCCGTAAGGAGCACCCGGACCCGGAATTTCCGCCGGCGAACCGATGATGTACTGCGCGCACTCTTTAAGTTCATAGACCACTTCTATGCTTTGCATGAAACATGCGTCGAACATGATAAAGTCGAATTTGGGAAATTCAGACAGAGCGGAAGCCATGTCCTCGATGTTCATTTGGTTTCCCAAGTTAGAGCTTGTGTTCCTGCCGTTGTCCACACCGAAAGACTTGCGCAAGGTGTAGTTCCGCTTTGCCAAATCTCCGGAAAAGTCTGAATTAATCCATCCGGAAGCGTGTGACCAGAATATGATGCCGTAGTTGTCAGCCGGATATTGTCTTTGGGCATATCTGACTACATCTTTCAGCACATCGGCTGATGCGGAATTGAGTTCCGTCGGAAACAAATATGACGGTTTAAGCTCTGAAAATGTGGTTGCTACAGTCTTGTTGGTTATTGTATATATGCGTGGGCTTTTGGTGTCATCAAGATATACAACAAGATTATCGTTGTCTGACATTCCTTTTACACCTTCGAGCATTTCCTTGATGTCTGTAGAGGCATAGCTGCTCAGACTGTTCTCAGCAACCATATAGACGAGTACAGTTCGTGCAGGAGTCGGGTCGGGCAGTTCCTGTATTTCGTGTTTTTTTGTCGCACGAACAAAGCGCGAGGCACAAGACCGACAGGCACGAAACAGTGCGTATTATCGGACGGTTAGTCTTTCTTGACATTGTTTGTTTCCGGTTTGTTGAATTTGAACTCATCATTGCTGATGATGATAAGCTTGACGTCCATTTTGTCAAGATAATGTTTCTTTGTCTTGTAATATTTCTTGCTTATTTTCTTCTTTTCCTCCGAGAAAAACACACAGCAGGTCTGGTTCATCAAACCTAACTGTCCTTCAAGATATTGCTTCAGCTGTATGCTGAATTCGGAACGAAAAGGCAAGAACTTGGTTGACTTTTCAAGCGGAAAGTTATCAAGCTCTACAATCTCGCTCATGTGAACAATAGAGTCGGTAAAAGACGTTCCCACACCAAATATATACACTTTGCTGTTCGTCTCTTTTCCGGCACTTTTCTCTTTCTTGCCGGCAAAAGCCGACATGCATACCATTGTCAGCATCATGGCTGACAGTACAAATTTATATTTCTTCATATATGGTAGAATATCTGACACGTGCAAATTTACGGATTTATTGCGAATTATGTGCAATGACAATAAAGAAAAGGCTGAAGAAGATAGGGGAGAAAAGAGGGAGTATGTCGAATACACCCGTCTAAAAACAGGAGGAGCCTGTTGAGTACATTCCTGCGTCAGCCAATAATATAAGCTTTAAAGTGTCCGATACTTTTTATTGTAAGCACAAAGTCCCTTCCTTTCACAACAAAAAAACGGACTCCCGAAAAATCCGGTAGTCCGCATAAATTCATTTTTCCAAAAAGTGTCTGTTAACCGAGGTAACTCTTCAACAACTTGCTGCGCGAGCTTGCACGTAAACGTCGGATGGCCTTTTCCTTAATCTGACGAACACGCTCACGAGTCAGATTGAAGCGGTCGCCAATCTCCTCCAGTGTCTTTTCCTGTTCGCCGATGCCGAAAAACATACGTATAATGTCTTTTTCGCGAGAAGTGAGTGTGTCAAGAGCACGGTCAATCTCTTTTGAGATCGATTCGTTGATCAAACTGCGGTCTGCCATTGGGGAGTCATCATTGACGAGGACATCGAGCAAACTGTTGTCTTCACCTTCAACGAATGGTGCATCAACGCTGATGTGGCGTCCTGACACCTTCATTGTGTCGGCTACTTTGTCAACAGGAAGTTCGAGTTCGTCGGCGAGTTCCTCCGGAGAAGGTCTGCGTTCATTTTCCTGCTCAAATTTAGAGAAAGCCTTGCTGATTTTGTTGAGAGAGCCAACCTGATTAAGCGGAAGTCGAACAATACGCGATTGTTCTGCGAGAGCCTGAAGTATGGATTGTCTTATCCACCACACTGCATAACTGATGAACTTGAATCCGCGTGTTTCGTCAAATTTCTCGGCTGCTTTTATAAGCCCCAGATTTCCCTCGTTGATGAGGTCGGGCAGACTAAGCCCTTGGTTCTGGTATTGTTTTGCTACAGAAACGACGAAACGGAGATTTGCGCGTGTCAGCTTCTCCAAAGCTCTGCGGTCTCCCTTGCGGATGCGTCCGGTAAGTTCAACCTCTTCTTCCACGGTGATTAAGTCTTCACGACCGATTTCTTGCAGATACTTGTCGAGCGAAGCACTTTCACGGTTCGTGATACTTTTGGTAATCTTTAATTGTCTCATTCTCTATAAAACACTAATTGCAAATATATCCGGAAATGGTTGTGATTAAAAAACGAAAGGTAAATTCTTGAATAACAAGATGTTGCTGTAATGTTTCTTCCTTACTCCATTTTTGGACATGCAAAGATACATATTATTTCTGTGAATACAATATGTTACAAGTGTGAAATTGATTTAAAGAGTCTCTTTTGTTTAGAAATTCAGAGTCTGTTAAACGGTCAGGCACTCTCCGGGGTGTGACAAATGATTGAAAAATGATTTCTGAGCAGTCTGGCAGAAAAAGTTTTTCGTGGACTTTATGTCCCATAATTTCTGTGTTTCCATAACAGCATTTGCAATGCCCATAAAAATTTTTTTGACATCGTTTTTTTGAGGTAGGTTGTATTTTGACAAAATGACAGTATATTCGTTGTGTTTTGATTACAAATTGGTTGTTTTTATGTTGAAATGCTTACTTTTTGATTTTGTTAAATGTTAAAATTCCAAGCCCTCTGGCACGCGTCAAAATGAAGCAAGCTGAACTTTTATCGGAGATCGGGCATTCTACGCGCATTTTCTGAGACCCTCGTCAATTGTAAAATAGTGTTTCGATTTGGAGCTTCGTGTTCACATTTGTTATACTTTGACAAAGTCTTTCTGAAATTTCAGCGCAGTGTTTTTAAATTTTCACCGCGGTGAAAATTTTTGCACACCGCGGTGTATTTTTTTTCACACCGCGGTGAAGTTTTAAAATCACCGCGGTGAAAA
>JAJPZU010000006.1 GCA_021204165.1 Prevotellaceae bacterium | reverse complement strand
CCAATACGGTAACGACTATGATGGGATGTGTAGCACTGACACCCAATACGGTAACTTGGCTCCTCCCCTAAGTTAGGGGAGGTGGCGCGTAGCGACGGAGGAGTCTGTCGAAAACACCCACCAAATGCCTATGAGGAGTCTGTCGATATACAAATCACACATGAGGAGTCTGTCGAATACACCCACCAAATACCCATGAGAAATCTGTCGAATACATTCTTTTCTGCATTATCTACTTGAACTTAGTATTTTAAGAAGTGGTGTTTTGGGTATGTTGTAGCAGATGTTCTCGTTAGATACCTCTAAATTAAAACTGATAGACAAATGTTCTGTTCCGACAACAAAAAAAATACCTCCTCATCCGCAGTAGCGCGGATGGGGAGGCTTCATCTATTATATTTGTATAACTCCTTATTTATATCCTTTGTTCTGCACATACAGTCCCGGAATGTAGTAGAGCTGATTGTAAGGAATGGGGTAGAACTCGTTTTTGCCTGCTGTGTAGTGTGCGTCACTGTAATACTGAGCATACGTTTGTCCGTCATACTGCACATTTTTCTCTGTCTCGAAATATTTGTTGAGCGTGGTTGAGGCGATTCCCCAACGGCGAAGGTCGAAGTAGCGTCCGTTCTCCATTGCCGTTTCCAGTCGCCGCTCCCATCGCAGGCATTTACGTGCCGACTCCTTGGACTGGAAGTAGGAAGACGGATAGATGGCAATCTGGCAATAGTCTGCCGCATATCCGATGTGCTTGTTTACCGAATTGGCGGCACGTTGACGTATGTCGTTGATGATTGTTCTTGCCTCGCCCATGCGGTCAAGTTCGATGAGAGCCTCTGCGCGCATGAGCATCACGTCCGTGTAGCGAAGTATATAGTCGTTCATTGCGAAAGCCTGCCATGACCCGTTGTAGGTCTCGCCTCCGGAACGCTGCGGTACTTCCTTTAGCGATGTGTAGTATCCGTAAGTGTTCGGTGTGCGTGAGTTGCTCTTCGTCAGTGTGTATTCCGCTTCGTATTTGTAGGGCCATGACGGCATACCTACTGTGTGGAACAGGCGCGGATCCCATTTCTGTTCCGAAGCGATACCTCTGACAGGATAGTCCGTTTCATCGTTGTATTCATCGAACATTGGCAGACCGTCTTTGGTCTTGAACGCATTGACGAGGTTCTGCGATGGCTTGTGGAAGTCCCATCCGCACGACCATATCCCCCAGCATCCGTTCAGCATGTTTGACCAATTGGCGCGTCCGAAGTTTGTGTGGTCTTCGGCATAATCGGAAGTCTGTACGGCGAAGATGGACTCCTTGCTGTTCTTGTATTTCGGGAGGAAGATGTCGCCGTAGTCTTCAAGATAGCCGAAGTGGGAAGACTTGACCACCTCGTCCGTGTAGTCCACCACCTTCTGCATGTATTCCTTGTTGATGAAATCCGTACCGTCTGTGGCTTCGTAGCCGTCGCCCCATGCAATGGTGAGATAGCATTTTGCCAGATACGATGCTGCGGCAATCTTGTTGGTTCGTCCGCCGCCGTCTTCTGCAACTTCGGGCAGCACATCGTATGCCTCCTTGAAGTCGGCGATGACTTTCCGGAAAAGTTCCTCGTATGTGTATTCATCGTTGCGCGTCTTTTCCTGAGTGTGGTTGACGAACACCTTCTCGTCTATCCAAGGAATCTGGCGGAACATCGTCAGCAGCTTGAAATAGTTGTGGGCGCGCAGGAATTTCACTTCGGCGGTGCGCCGTGCTGCCGTTTCGGCTCCGAGTTTCTGGTTGCCGTACTGCTCCAGAGACACGAGTGCACGGTTGCAGCGCGACACGTTGCAGTAGAGTCGGTACCACAGTTCGTCAAGTTCGCCGGGGGTGGCGGTGAGCGTTGACCATATTTCCATAGGGTGATAGCCGGTGTCTGTCGTTCCGGAGCCGCCTTTCAGGCAGTCGTCCGACGACACGTCGCCGTAGGGCCAGAGATTGAAGGGGTAGGAGAACCAGCAGTTGCCGAACGAGGCATACGCTGCTGTGACCATTTCTTCGGGTTGGGAATAGGCGAGGTCGCCGTCGATGACACCTGTCGGGGGCACGTCAATGAAGTCATCGCATGAGGCTGCGGAGAGCATGAGTGCGGCAGCGAGGAATAGTTTATAAGTTTTCATGTGTTGTAGTGATGCTTTAGATTGGGTAATAAGACTTTTCTTTCTTTATGCTTTTTCATGTCAGAACCCGATTTGCAGACCGAAGGAGAGTGAGGTCGGTATAGGGTATGCCCAGTTTGCGTTCTCCGGGTCTGTGCATGTCAGGCTGTTGCTCTTTATCGTCAGCAGGTTCTGACCGGAAAGATATACACGCGCTTTTGATATGTGGAGCTTGCCGAGCAGGCTTTCCGGCAGTGTATAGCCCACTTGGAGCGTGCGGAGTTTTGCGTATGAGCCGTTCTCCACGAAGTAAGACGATGTGCGTCCCTCGTCTCCTGTGTTGTTGGTGGTTAGTGCCGGAATGGTTGAAGCGGTGTTGTCCGGTCTCCATGCGTCCAGCAGACGGCTGCCCTTGTTGCTTCCGGCATCGGCAATGCTCCAGAAATCGGTCTGGAACTTCTGGTTGTTATATACGTCTTGTCCGATGACACCCTGCCAGAACATGGTGAGGTCGAAGTTCTTGTAGTTCAGTTCGATGTTGAGACCGAAAGAGAAGTCTGGCACCGGATTGTATATCCATGTCTGGTCGTCGGCATTGATGATGTTGTTGTGGTCGATGTCCGCGTATTTGAGTCCGCCTACACGAGCATTGTCTTGTCCCGAGGCTGCCACTTCCTCTTGGGTCTGGAAGAGTCCTTCAACGACATATCCCACGATTGAGCTGTAAGGTTTTCTTGCCTCCACCAGATTTTGCGTGGTGGTATGGACGTATGAGCCTGTGGTGGTTGAGGGCAGATAGGTTACGCGGTTACGGAAAAAGTCGAGATTGAAGTTCACATTATAGTTCAGTCCGCATGACAGACGGTCGCGGTAGCCCACTGCAAATTCCATACCCCAGTTGCGCAGCGACGGGCCGTTGAGCCACGAGGCTCCTCCTTCGCCCATGGCACCGAGATAAGCGGGAGCGATAAGCATGTCTTTTACATCCTTGATGTACGCATCGGCGGAGCCGTACAGACGGTGATTGAACAGGCTGAAATCAATGCCGGCATTATACTGTATGGTCGTTTCCCACTTGAGATTGTCGTTGGCGGTCTGGTTTGCGAGATAGCCCGAAGGGAATATTCCCGACTGCTGGAGCAGCAGGTCGTAGGCTGTCGAGGTGACGCGGTCGTTGCCGTAGTCTGCCACATAGAGCGCATAGCGGGCTGTGTTGGAAATGGCTTGGTTGCCGGTCTTACCCCATGAAAGGCGCAGTTTCAGGTCGTCCATCCACGACTGGTTCAGATGCTGCGACAGGCGGTAGCCGAGGGTTGCGGCTGGGAATGTGCCGTAGCGGTTGTTTTTTCCGAAGCGTGAAGAACCGTCTCGGCGGATGGTGAATGAGGCGAGTAGCAGGTCGTTCCAATTATAGTCTGCTTTGCCGAAAAAAGAGGCGAGAGCGTAAGCCGATCTGTTTCCTGTGGATTTCTCTACTCCTGTGGATGCGTCGGGCCACATGTAGTCGGGTGTTTCAATGACGAAATCTTCGTTATAGCCCGACACATCGGTGCGCGACTGCTTGTGGAGTTCCATTCCGGCAAGTACATGGAAATGGTGTGTTTCGTGGAGGTCAAATGAGTAGTTGGCAGTGTTGCTCCATGTCCATTTTGTGTCATTGGCATGTGACACTGTGGTAGAATTGACATCATTGTTCACAATGTCGCTGTGGAAAGTGTATGAGTAGGAGTGGATGAATGCTCCGTCGAAGTCCAGACCGAAGTTGGAGCGGAGTACGAGTCCTTTTATAGGCTTTATGTCCATGTAGGCATTGCCGAAAAGCCGCCATACATTCAGACTGTTGTCGCGGTTGAAGTCGAGTTCTCTGAGCGGATTCTGTCGGTCGCTCATGCCGCCTACCGGACCTGCGTATGTTTTTCCGTCTTCTTCAAACACAGGTACAGTTGGTGCCATCTTCAGTGCGTTCTCAAGCGGCTGGCAGTCAACTTGCTTCGTGTGTGTGAGGGTGAAGTTCTCTCCTATGGACACGATTTTGTTTATATTGTATGACGTATTGACACGTGCGGAAATGTTCTCGAAGTTGGTATATTTCAGAATGCCGTCGTTCTTCTTATAGCCGAAAGACAGCAGAGAAGAACCCTTGTCGGTGGAACGTTGTATGGACAGGTCGTAGTTTTGGGCGAATCCGACGCGTGATATGGCATCCAGCCAGTCGGTGTCGGTATATTTCATGGTGTGTTTGCCGTTGATGTAGCCGCCGTACAATCCGTTCACCTTGTATTTTTCGTATGTGCCGCTGGCGGGATTATATACTTGTATGGGTGTGCCGGAAGAGGCATTAAGGTCTAATCCGTAGTTACTTGCATACGCGACAGGGTCTATTCCGTCGTTGAGTGCCGCTTGTGCCATGGCTGTGGCATATTGGGCGGTGTTGCACAGATTCATGGTGGATTGCGATGTGTAGAATTGAGCTGTCAGGTTGGTGGAGAAGTCTATCTGCACCTTGTCTTTTCCTGCTTTCTTGCCGCTCTTGGTGGTGATGATGATGACACCGTTTGCGGCGCGTGAACCGTAGATGGAAGCTGAGGCAGCATCCTTTAATACCTGCATACTCTCGATGTCGTTCATATTGAGAGAGTTGAGCGAAGCTGTGGTTGGCACACCGTCGATGACGAACAATGGGTCTTGTGAGGCATTGAATGAACCGATACCGCGTATGCGTACAGTTCCTGTTCCGCTTGGAGAACCGTTGGCTGTGATGGTCATGCCCGGTACTTTTCCTTGTAGTGCGCGCATGGGGTCTGTGTCCGGACTTGTTTCTAAGTCTTTTGTCGATACCACGGATATGGCTCCGGTGAGATCGGCTTTCTTCTGTGTGGAGTAGCCTACCACCACCACATCGTCAAGACTTTTGCTGTCTTCCTTCAGCTCTATGTGCATCGTCTCTCGTGCTTCGGTTGTGATGCTGTTGAAACCGATGTAAGAGATGATGAGTCGGCTGCCCGAAGCCACAGTGAGGGTGAAGTTGCCGTCGAGGTCAGCTGTCGTACCTGTGCTTCTGTCGGTCTCGGAAATGATTGTTGCTCCTGTCAAAGGTTCGTTGTCGGTCTTTGACACAACAGTGCCATGTACGGTGATGCTTTGTGCATAAGCCATCATTTGCATCAATAAAGATAGCATGGCAATCAATAGTTTTGTTCTCATGATTGGTTGACTTTTAATGTTTGAGTTCGATTTGCGTTAACAACATCGCAAAGGTATGATGGCAGAAAAATTACAGGTATAAAAATGTAAAGTTTTCTGCAAAAAATGCACAAAGAAACAAATGTGTCATAGAATGAAACATTTGTACAAGATGTAAGTTCTTGTATTCTATGGTTTTATGTGGAGTGGATGGAATGATGCCGCGGATTCTTTTTGTTCTGCTCCTTGGACAGGTGAACGCTCAGACTTTAGTCGAACACTTCTTGAAGTATTTCCAGTGATTTGAGTTCCGGGAAAGAAGGAATGTGAAGCCTGTAATATAGGTTGAGCAGTTCAAGGATGCGCTGACGTTGTTTGCGTGAGAAGCGGAACAGGTGCATCGTGTGGTAGTTCATACGGAAAAGATGAGGTATGGATGCGGCTTCCTCCGGACAGATGAAGTAGGGGTGTGAAGGTTGGTTGGGGGTGAATATACCTTCTGGAAGATTGAAGAACATGCCTGTGCCGTAGTTTTCCGTATTGGGCATGATGCCGATGAAGCGGAGCAGTCTTAACAGAAAGACAAGATGGAAGTTCGGGGCAGAACTCGTTGAAGAGGCGTCTAACCACTGCAATGAATACTCCAGATATGAATATAGAGCAGTGTTTTTCTGTTCTCTTTGGAGGGCTGCACTGAGAAACTCTGCAAGAAAGATGGCTATGGCTGATTTCAGAGGTGAAAAACGCAGGTCGGTGTAGTTGTAATATAAGCAGGCTTCTTGCGGTTGTGGCAGTCGGGTGGATGAACGTCGGTCGCAGTCGAACTCCACCATGTTTAAGGGTTGCCACAGTGTGTCGCTTATGGAAGTCTTGCGCAGACGTGCGCGAGGCACAACAAATGATTGTAAGCCGTGGATGTCTGTAAACAGGCTTGCAATCATTTTGGAGTCATTGTATTTTACTGTTCTAAGTACTATACCTCTGAATTTCTCCTGCATATATATGCTTTGTGATTAGATGGAAGACTGTAGATGAATGTTTGGAAATACGTATGTCCTTCTTCTGTCTTCAGAAAAAGAACAGGAATGTTTGCATTAAAAATGTCCGCAGTAGAAGCCTTGCATATCTTCTGCTTGTTGGAGCGGATACCGCATGGATGGGCTTCTACTGTGGACATGACTTATTTTACATCTTGCTCATCGCTTGTTCAAGGTCGGCGATGATGTCATTTACGTTTTCTATGCCGACGGAAAGCCTGATAAGGTCTGGTGCAACACCTGCTTCGCGCAGCTGCTCGTCGGAAAGCTGTCTGTGAGTGTGGCTTGCCGGATGTAGTACGCATGTACGCGCATCAGCCACATGAGTTACAATACTGATGAAATCGAGGTTGTCCATGAATCGTATGGCTTCCTCGCGGCTGCCTTTGAGACCGAAAGCGATGACACCGCATGAACCGTTTGGGAGATATTTCTGTGCCAGCGCGTAACTCTTGCTACTTTTCAGGCCGCAATAGTTTACCCAGCTTACCAGTGGGTTCTTTTCAAGCCACTCTGCCACGGTTTGTGCGTTTTCGCAATGGCGAGGCATACGCAGATGTAGTGTTTCAAGTCCGAGATTCAGAAGGAATGAATTCTGAGGAGCCGGAATAGAACCTAAATCGCGCATGAGTTGGCTTACAAGCTTTGTGATATATGCTTTCTTGCCGAATGCTTTAGTGTATGTCAATCCGTGGTAGCTGTCGTCCGGAGCACACAGTCCCGGATATTTGTCGGAATAAGTATCCCAGTCGAAGTTGCCGCTGTCTATCACAGCACCGCCGACTTGGGTTGCGTGACCATCCATGTATTTGGTTGTGGAGTGTGTAACGATGTCGCATCCCCACTCGAAAGGACGGCAGTTGATAGGGGTGGCGAATGTGTTATCTACAATCAAAGGAACACCATGCTTGTGGGCAAGTTTGGCAAAGCGTTCTATATCAAATACATTTCCTCCCGGGTTAGAGATTGTTTCGCCGAAGAAGCATTTTGTGTTTTCTTTGAATGCGGCTTCAATGCGCTCGTCGTCCCATTCGGGGTCAACGAATGTACATTCGATTCCGAGTTTCTTCATCGTTACTCCAAAAAGATTGAAAGTGCCTCCGTATATTGTGTTTGAAGTGATGAAGTGGTCTCCTGCCTGACAGATGTTGAAAATGGCATAGAAGTTCGCTGCTTGTCCTGAAGAGGTCAGCACACAGCCTACACCGCCTTCAAGGGCATTAATCTTTGCCGCAACGGCATCGTTGGTGGGATTGGCAAGTCTTGTATAGAAATATCCTTCGTCTTCGAGGTCGAACAAGCGTGCCATTTGTTCGCTTGTTTCATATTTGAAGGTTGTGCTTTGGTAGATTGGCAAAACACGCGGTTCGCCTTTTTTTGGTGTCCAGCCGGCCTGTACACACAGTGTTTCCAGATTCTTTTTCATCTTTGTTTGTATAGTTATAGTTTTCTTTTTTACTGTTTGTGATATAATGTGTCAAAGGGACTTTTGCCCCATTCAAGTTCCATTTTCATTGAAGGAGAGTCCATCTTAAATTCGTTCATGTATTCGGGAACTTTTATTTTCAGATGTTCTTCCCATATTTCTTCAAGACTGGGAAGAACTTCTATTTCCACAGGCACAACTCCGTCTCTGAGCATTCCAAGCTGTGCCGCGGCCGCGTTTGAAACATCTACTATAAGTTTTTTCCCAAACGGACCTCTGTCTGCCACGATGACAATGGTTGTGTTGCCGTTTTTCTTGTTAGTAACTTTTAACCTTGTTCCGAAGGGCAATGTGCGATGCGCACATGTAAATCCCTCTTTGTCATAACGGCTTCCGTCACTCATGAGATGTCCATGCATACGTGCCGAATAATAGGTGGCGAGTCCGGTCTGCACTTTTGTGTCCTGCGCAATTGCCGGAATAGAAAAAAGCATGGAAAAGTATATACTCAGTATGAAAAATCTTTTTGTCATCATATAGTATCTTCAATGGCATATCGAATACAAATATACGTCATAAATTTTGTAATACGACAGAATGGACAAAAAATGTGCCGACACGGTTAGAAATCACTTCTTTCTGGTCGGCACGAGAATATATGTAAGAATTGAATGAATTTGGAAGTTATCCTGCTTTGTGGATAACTTCCAATAATTTATTCAGAGAGTACATCTGCAAGAATAAGCTTGTAAGATTCCTGATTGCAGATGCCCTTCTGCTCTTTTAGGCGTCGATATTTGCGTAAGTGGCATTACGCTCGATAAAGTCGCGTCGTGGAGCAACATCGTCTCCCATCAACATAGAGAACGTATAGTCTGCCTCTGCTGCGTCTTCTATTGTAACTTGTTTCAGCAAACGGTTTTCAGGGTCCATGGTTGTTTCCCACAACTGTTCCGGATTCATTTCACCAAGACCTTTGTAACGTTGAGTCTTGACACTTCCCTCTGTACCGTCGCCGTATGTATCAATGAAGCGTATTCTTGCGGCCTCGTCATAACAATACTCGCTGATTTTGCCTTTGGTACATTTATAAAGCGGTGGAGTTGCAATATACAGACGACCGTCGCGTATGAGCTGCGGCATATACCTATAGAACAAAGTCATCAAAAGCGTGTCGATGTGTGAACCATCGACATCGGCATCGGTCATGATAATTGTTTTGTAGTAGCGCAATTTGTCATAATTGGCTTCTTTGCTGTCTGTCGGGTCAAGTCCGAAGCGAACACCAAGAGCCTGAATGATGTTGTTGACTTCTTCATGTTCAAAGGCTTTGTGCCACATGGTTCTTTCCACATTGAAAATCTTACCGCGGATAGGCAGGATGGCCTGGAAATGACGGTTGCGTCCTTGTTTTGCAGAACCTCCGGCTGAATCTCCCTCCACGATGAACATTTCGCAATTGGCAGGATCCTTGTCTGAGCAGTCTGCAAGTTTTCCCGGAAGTCCTCCGCCGGTCATTGGTCTTTTCCTTTGCACGCTTTCGCGGGCTTTGCGGGCGGCTACACGTGCTGTGGCGGCAAGTACCACTTTGTCAACAATCATCTTGGCTTCTTTCGGGTGTTCCTCCAGATAATTGGTAAGTGCTTCTCCCACGGCCTGATTGACGGCACCTGCCACTTCGTTGTTGCCAAGTTTTGTCTTTGTCTGACCCTCAAACTGAGGTTCTGCCACCTTGACAGAGATTACAGCAGTGAGTCCTTCGCGGAAGTCTTCTCCGCTAATCTCAATCTTCTGCTTTTCCAGTTTCTCCAATATTTTGTTGTCCTCGGCATACTTCTTTAGTACACGAGTAAGCGCAGAACGGAAACCGGTCAAGTGTGTACCGCCTTCTATTGTGTTGATATTATTTACATACGAATGCAGATTCTCGCTATATGATGTGTTGTACATTATAGCCGATTCAATAGGAACTCCCTGCTTTTCTGTGTTAAGATATATCACGTCATTGAACAGGTGTACACGAGTTGAATCTATATAACGCACAAAATCTTTCAGTCCGCCTTCAGAATAGAACACATCCTTGCGTATGCCTTCTATTCCCTGTTCTGCATTGACGTCCTGACGCATGTCTGTAAGTGTTATTGTTATTCCTGCATTCAGATAGGCCAATTCTCGCATTCGGTTTGCCAGAATGTCGTATTTGTATGTTTTTGTGATGAAAATGCTGCCGTCCGGCCAAAATTGCTGCCGTGTGCCACGAATAGTTGTCTCGCCGACCACTTTCACATCATATACAGGCTTTCCGCACGCATATTCCTGCTGATATATCTTTCCATCGCGAAATACTTGTGAAATCATTTTCGTTGACAGTCCGTTGACACAGCTTACACCGACACCATGCAAACCTCCGGATACTTTATAGGATCCTTTGTCGAATTTTCCGCCGGCATGAAGTACTGTCATGACTACCTCGAGTGCAGAGCGATGCTCTTTTTCGTGCATGTCAACCGGTATTCCTCTTCCGTTGTCTTGTACGGTGATGGAGTTGTCTTCGTTTATTGTCACCTCAATATGGGTACAATATCCGGCAAGAGCTTCATCGATGGAGTTGTCCACCACCTCATATACAAGATGATGAAGTCCTTTCTCACCTATATCGCCGATGTACATGGCAGGGCGTTTGCGGACAGCCTCCAGCCCTTCAAGTACTTGTATGTTATTTGCGGAATAATTATCACCGCCGTTAATGATTTCGTCCATTATTTACAATATCTTTTTACGCTACAAAATTAATCATTTTACACGAGAAAATGAAAAAATAGTGTTGAAATATTCGATGCGGAATGCTGCTCTCTTGTTTGTTCTGAAGAGCCTGTTGCTGTAGAGAGTGCAGATTGGAAGAAGGATGTTTCCGCCGATGAAATATGAGGTAGGAAACTTTATGGAAAACAAAAACCGGACTTCAAAAAATGAAATCCGGTATATATAACTTACGCTATGACTTTTGTTGAAATCGGAGATATGTTAGGCGAGCTTTGCTACGCGTAACATTGCGCCTGATTTGAGATTTGCAGCTTTCTTCCAATGGATGATGTTTCTTTTTGCCAACTTATCCAACATCTTCTGGAGTGTAGGTATCATCGCTGTTGCCTCTTCCTTGTTGTCTAATGCACGAAACTTACGAAGTGTGCTACGCATTGTCTTTGCGTAGTAACGGTTGTGCAATCTTCTCTTTTCAGACTGACGAATACGTTTAATCGCTGATTTGTGATTTGCCATTTTATATTTGTTCTTTTTTTATTCTTACGATAACAACTAAGTTCTTTGTAGCCCATAGCAGAGTCGAACTGCTCTTTAGAGAATGAAAATCTCTCGTCCTAACCGATAGACGAATGGGCCAGCCTGTGGCGAAAGCCTTGCAAAATGTTTTCCCTTTCGTTTTGCGGTTGCAAAGGTAAGCACTTTTTTTGTACTGCCAAAACATTAGACTTTTTTTTTCAAAAAAAAGCATATTTCTTGCGTATAGGTATTTAAATAAGGATTTATACCTATTTATATTAGGAGAAATATAGCTGATATTGTGCCTTTGCACCGAAAAAACATGGAAATCGGGGTTTAGAATCCCTGATTTCCATATTCCGTATATAAATAGGTTCGCTTTTGCCTATCCTCTGCTTCCGTAGCTGTTTACGTCGGGGTTAATATCTCTGGTGGCTTTTCTTACTTCCTTGTCCGTCGGGTATTTCCCGTCTGTCTTAATCTGCTGTATTGGCAGTCCCGGATTCATGCCGTAATTGGACGGACATTCTTTTTTGCTTTCTTTTTTATCCATGTGGCATACTTCTTATTACTTGTCAGTGAAATTTATTTTTATAAGCAAAAGATGGGGAATCGTTTACCACGTGCTCTGCTTTGTCTGCAACTTCTTCTGCGATTTCTTCTGTTTTTTCCGCTACTTCAGAGCCGATGTCTTTTGCTTTTTCTTTGGCTGAATATAGAAAATCTTCCACATTGTCGCGCATCTTGTTCCATTTGCAACATGCTTTGTGTTTCAGTTTCTTGCCTCTTTGTGAAGAACAAAAACGCTGTGCGAAAACTCCTATTGCGGCACCGACTGCAATGCCCAGCATTAGATTTGATGAATTACTTGCCATAATTAAGATTTTTTTAGTGGTTAATGTATGATTTGTTATATTAGCTCATCCTTTCAGGACATGAGCATGTTGGATTTTTTGTGTGACTATTTTTCACATGAGCGGTTTCTCCTGAACAGAGATAGAATCCACAATAGTAATATGGCTCCTGCTACAGAAGTGATGAGACTGCCTAATATTCCGGCTGTTGTTATGCCGAGCAGACCGAAGCACCAGCCTCCGAGCAGACCTCCTACTATTCCTACTATCAGGTTGACGATGATGCCAAAACCGCTTCCTCTCATAACCTTTCCGGCAATGAATCCGGAGAGTGTACCGATGATTATATACCAAATGAATCCCATACTATTCTTTTTTTTAAAGTTTGTAAATCCGTTAGTGCAACTTGCTGTTGGTGATGCGCATCTTCCGTTCAGTGCTGTTGACATAGAGTAAACATTGCAGGCTGAAAAAAGTTCAGCAGGTTTTTGATTTTTGTTGGGCATTTCACGGATTGGTTGCTTGTTCATTTGGGGCAACTGTATTTCGACAAAAAGAGGATGTATCAAATCTCTTCAATTTGATACACCCTCTTCAAACATTTTAATTTGTGAAAAAGCTTCTTTTCCTTTTGTCGGTTTTTGTTTCTTTTCTGGATGGCATTTTTTTTAACATGCCAGATTGACGTCGTTGTTCTCTGCCATTTTCCTCAAGTTGATGAGCGCATATCTCATTCGCCCTAACGCTGTGTTTATGCTTACACCGGTCTTCTCTGCAATCTCTTTGAAGCTCAATTCCTTGTAGAAACGCATAAGTACAATCTCCTTCTGATTGTCAGGGAGCATACGGATGAGTTCCTTCACTTCTTTGAGCGTCTGCTTGTCTATCATCTGTTTTTCGACGTTTTCTTCGGTCACAAGCGAAGCGTCGTTGAGAAGGTCGAAGTCTGTACTGTCGTTGGAGATGGTGTTGTCTCCCTTACATTGACGGTAGTAGTCAATGATGAGGTTGTGTACAATACGCATCACCCATTGGGAAAATTTTCCATTCTCCGTGTACCGCTTGCTGCGTAAGGTGGTTATTATGCGGACAAAAGCGTCTTGAAACAAATCTTCTGCGACTTCTTGATTGTGTACTGAATATGTGATATAAGTAAATATCTTGCTCTCATATCGTTTCAGCAGAACGTCAAAAGCACAGTCGTTGCCCTCTATGTAAGATTGAACCAATCTTTCATCAGTCAGTTCATTTAGTTTTCTCATTATGCTTTTATTTAATGTTTAGCGTAATGTGTTCTCGATAGGCAACGATATTTTAGAGTTAATAATTTATTTATTTTGGTCTGCAAATTAAATTATTCTCTTGCAAAAAGCCAACAATATCGAAGATTTTATTTGTCTCCCTTTCGTTTTTTAACAGAAAATCATACCTTTTTCGTATTTGAATCCTCTTAGAAAGTCTGAAACGGACATTTTCTTTTTTCCTGCAATTTGCAAGGTCTTTATTCCTATATAACCGTCTGAAACCGCTACTTTCAGCGTCGTTTTCCCGTCGCTTACGATAGTTCCGGCAGAAGGCAGACTCTCGGTGGTGAAAATCTTTTCCGTCTCAAAGATTTTTACAGAAGTACGTTTGCCGTTGCTTTCCAGTTCTGTCCATGCGGCAGGGTAGGGGCTTAGCCCGCGTATGAAATCATAGATTTGTTTTGCGGTCTTCCCTTTCCAGTCAATCCGGCAGGTGTCGTGGAATATCTTGGGAGCCGGACGCAGTTCCTCGTTGTCACCGGTCAGGGTGGTTTGTGCTGTGGTTCGGATGTCTCCGGCTATGATATGATTGACCGTCTCGATGACAAGGTCGCCCCCCAGCGTCATAAGCTTGTCGTGGACATGCTCGGCATTGTCCGTGTCTTCTATCGGAACTCTCACCTGCTGTATTATCTCTCCTGTGTCGATTTCGTGTTTCAGGAAAAAAGTGGTAACTCCGGTTTCCTTGTCACCGTTTATGATAGCCCAGTTGATGGGTGCTGCGCCGCGATATTGTGGAAGCAGAGAAGCGTGCAGGTTGAAGGTGCCCAACGGCGGCATGTTCCATACTATTTCCGGCAGCATTCTGAATGCCACGACGATTTGCAGGTCGGCTTTCAGTGAACGAAGCTCTTCGATGAATGCCTCGTCTTTCAGTTTCTCCGGTTGCATCACCTTCAACCCTTTTTCTAAAGCATATTGCTTTACCGGACTTGCCTGAAGCACACTTCCGTGTCGTCCGATAGGTTTATCCGGCATGGTGATTACTCCTACCACATTGTAGCCTCCTTCGACAAGGCGGCGCAGGCTCTCCACAGCAAAGTCGGGAGTGCCCATATATACTATTCTGAGTTCTTCTTTTTTCATGCTTTTGATGTTTTTTCTGTGTGTGAGTATAAGAAACTGTTTTTTTTACGAGCCTCATTCCCTGTGCGTTAGTCGGATGTGAATCTGACCAGAGTCTGCCTGTAAGAATTGAAAAGTCCGGAACGCGAGATGAATCCCATGAACTTGCCTTCCTCATCTACTATCGGCAGGTTCCAAGCCTGTGTCTCGTCAAACTTCGCTGTCGCCACTTTCAGTGTGTCGGATATGGTCAGTATTGCCGGCGGCTCTTTCATGAATGTTCCTACCGTATATCGGTGGTAAAGCTCTTGCCTGAACATCACATGCCGCACGGAGTCAAGTGTGACGACACCAAGCAGTCTGCCGGCTTTGTCAACGACTGGAAATAAGTTTCTGTGCGATTTGGCTATGACATTGACAAATTGCCAGAGATCCATGTCGGGAGTGACTTTCTTGAAGTCCTTTTCTATGACGGAATTGATGCTGAGCAACGTGAGTATGGCATTGTCCTTGTCGTGTGTAATCAGTTCGCCTTTTCGTGCAAGTCGCATGGCATAGATGCTGTGCGGCTCAAAAACATTTATTGTCAGATATGAGACGACCGATACAATCATCAGCGGGACGAACAACCCGTATCCTCCTGTCAGTTCGGCAATGAGGAATATTCCGGTCAGCGGGGCATGCGTCACTCCCGACATGAGTCCTGCCATGCCGTAGAGCGAACAGTTCTTTGCCGACAACACACCTTCCTCTACCGACACCATTGACAACGATGTGTTCCAGAGGTGGGCGAAGATGAAGCCTGCCACGCATCCGAGGAACAGACTTGGGGCGAACACTCCTCCGCATCCTCCGCCTCCGTTGGTGGCTGTAGATGCGAACACCTTGAAGAGTAGCACAAGCCCGAGGTATATCAGCAGGTTGTTGTCGTTGCCGTAGAACAATGTGTTGTGCATGATGTCTGATGCACTTGCGTTGTTCAGCAGCTGCGTGATGACGTCATACCCTTCTCCGTACATGGCGGGAAAGAAGAAGATGAGCACACCGAGCACGGTTGCACCGAGGACGAACTTCACCCATCTGCTTTTCAGTTTGGCGAACACCCCCTCAAAGCGGTTCATTGTCCTTGTGAAATACAGCGATACAAGTCCGCAGAACACTCCGAGAAGGATACATCCGGGGATGATGTCGATGGAGAACTGCTTGTCGAGGTAAAAGAGAACATAGACTCTGTGCCGTAGAATGCGTATGACACACATGCCGATGTGATGCAGGTGACGAGCAATGGCAGCAGGGAAGCCATGTTCAAGTCGAGCATCAGCACTTCCAGCACGAATACGAGTCCGGCGATTGGTGCCTTGAATATGCCTGCCACGGCTCCTGCCGCGCCGCATCCCACGAGGAGCATCACGGTGTTGGGCGGAAGATGGAAACGCTTGCCGAAGTCGGAGCCGAATGCCGAGCCGGTGAGCACTATCGGCGCTTCTGCACCGACGGAGCCTCCGAAGCCGATGGTTATTGCGCTTGCCACCACACTCGACCAGCGGTTGTGCGGCTTTATACGGGCTTTCTTTCTTGAAATGGCATACAGAATTTTGGTCACACCGTGACTGATGTCGTCTCTTACCACATATTTGATGAAGAGCGAGGTGAGCAGTATGCCGACGGCCGGATAGAGCAGGTAGAGTCCGTTGGTTTCGGCTTCGTCAAATCCTTGTGTGAGGAGGTACTTTATTTCGTCAACAAGTGTCTTCAGGAGAAAGGCGGCAATGCCGGTACACACTCCGACAAGCAGGCTGAGCATCAGTGTGACTTGCTTCTCCGAGCGGTTGTCTTTTATCCATTGTGTAAGAGCGTTGATGACTCTTACTTCTTTGCGCCTTTGCGCGGTGTTCATCAGAAACATGATTGCTTGTTTGTTGTTTTTATGTGTGTAGATTGGGCAAGTTCTTTTCTTGGTGTTTTCTGCGGATTGCTTCTGCTTTTTGGGGTATTTACGGATTCCTCATGCTGTGTGAAACAGGAATCTGTCAAATATCTGCATTAAATGGAATGTCTGCCAATTTAAGAGAAAAGTCTGCCGAACCCAATCAAGCAAAAGAAAGAATATGCGGATTATTCTCTGATGATGGTAAATTCTCCGTTAGACTTGATTTTGACAATGCTTGAAGGCTTGTGCTTTTCCTTGCATCTTTGGTTGTAGCGTACCACATAGTCCACAGCATCTTTTATCTCATCCGATATTTCGTCGAAGGTCATGGCAGTCGGTTCACCGCTGATGTTGGCACTTGTCGATACAATCGGCTTCTGGAATCTGAAGCACAGCTCTTTGGAGAACTCTTCACGGGTGATACGTATGCCCGCACTGCCGTCCTCGGCAATCAGGTTCGGGGCAAGCCCGGACACATTGTCATAGATGACGGTCAGCGGCTTGGTGGCAAGGTCTATCATGTCCCATGTGACATCAGCCACATTCCTTACATATCGGGTCAGCCTTGCTTCCGAATCAACAAGGCATATCAGCGCTTTGCTGTCTGCGCGTCTTTTGATTTCATATACGCGCTTCACTGCTTCTTCGTTGGTGGCGTCACAACCTATGCCCCATACTGTGTCCGTAGGGTATAGAATCACACCGCCTTTGCGCATCACTTCTACAGCTTTTTTAATTTCGTCCTGTAACATGTCTTTTTATCTTATTTCATTTTGTTGTTTCGCATCTTGTTGCCCTGTGTCTGGTATGTGTGTCGGCATCCGGCAACTTTGCACACAAAAGTAGTTAATTTTTATGGCATTACAAATATTTTGCCTGTTTTTGTCTTTTCCCCGCCTTTTTCTCTTGTGAGATTTAGAAGCTGTTTTGATTTTATTTTCGAGTAATTTCGAGAGGTGTTTTTGAGTCGTTTTCTCCAAGGCTCGTCGGTCACACTGCCAATATACCTCACCTTGTAAAGATTATTGTATATATTATATTAGCAGGAGTATTCGACAGACTCCTTGTTGTGCGGGTGCTTTGTGGGTGTATTCGACAGACTCCTCATGTGTGGCTTGTATATATTAGCAGGGTGTATTCGAC
>JAJPZU010000216.1 GCA_021204165.1 Prevotellaceae bacterium | reverse complement strand
GCGCGTAGAATCCCCGACTTCCGATAAAAGTTCGGTGCGCTTCATTTTGACGCGTGCCAGAGGGCTTGGATTTTTAACATTTGGCAAAATCAAAAAGTAAGTATAATTGATGAAATTGGTATTTGTGATTCACTTTTATTGAAATGTGCTGTCATTTTGTCAAAATGAATTACCCCTCCCAAAAACGATGTCAAAAAAATTTTTATGGGACATAATTTATTCATGATGAAGCTGCCGGAATAACAGTCTTGTAAAACAATGTGGATATACAGAACTTTCTGTTTATGTCAACCTAAAAACTATCTATTGAGAAGTTTGCTGTCCGGACAATAAAATAAAAAATAATTCTCCAAATATTGTGGAAATTTCCCATGTTCTTCCTATATTTGTAGCGGACTATCATTGCCTTTAATGCAGTCTGCCGCAGAGTGACGAGTTTCCTCATGGTAACAGGAAAGGCAGCTCACGCCGTGCCGAGTATAGCGATGTCGAAAGACATGCCTGTATGAAGCGGTTAGGGTGGGGAAGAATAGTCCGAGACATATTGAAGGCGTTTACAAGACGCTTCTCTTCTACTCTTCAAACATCGAACACTTGGAGAAACATCGTGGAAGTGGAGCAACGGTAGATGCCCCAGGGTGTGTATATTCACGCTACTTATGGAATTCCTGCAAAGGACGAAATGTACCAGTATAGGGTATAGTGTGTCTTTGTATGCAGGTGAATCTGTAGGTATATGTGTTTATTCATATCGGCGTGGGCTTCGAAGTTGCTTATCTTTACAGGGTGGCAAGTTCGAAGGCCAGGAGTGTGAGATAAGTAACGGGTACGAATCTCACGCTTTTTTTGTTGTTCATGACTGAATATTGTATATAAAGTTGGGGATAATCATAAAGTGGGGAAGATGTGAATGTGGCGGAAAAAAGTATCCGGAAGGGACATATATGAGTGAATTATCAATATTAAATTAATACAGTTATGAACAAAAGTAAACTTATTCTCAAATTAGCTTATTTGGTCGGTTACCTTTTATTTTCCGGCTTTAGTGCTTATTTTACAGCTTCATCGTTATCGTTGAACCTGTTGAACGGAACGAACCTGTGGTTAGTCTTTGTCTTGGTGCTGGTTGTTGCCATGCTTGCAGGATGGTGCTTGACTAATGTCATTTCGGAATTGCAGAAAAATGTAGGCGCGTCGAAAGTGACATTTGCATTCAGTTTGGTAGGCTTCTTTATTTTCTGGACATTTAGTTTTGTGACAAATGTTCACTATTTCTTTGTTGAAAAACATGGGTATTCAATTCTAACACAAGAACTTTCAAGTGCAAAAGGATATATAGAAAAGAATACAACTCAAAGCAATAAAGAAATAGAAGATAGAAAAAATATTGCTATTGCGGCTGTCTCTGCGGCAGTTCATGCAAAGATAGATTCTTTCAGTAATGAATTGGATAACACCATGAATAATCGTAAAGGATTTGGTGAGTCATGCGTTATTATTCTTAACACGACAGAGACGATTCTTTTACAAGACTCTGCAATTTATGGAGATAAAAATGAGTATGTAATTTTTGATGATGAGCGTGACAGAGGTGATATTGGAATTACTTCACGCAACAGATGCAAGGAATTACATGTAAAATATGCGTCTCGAATGGAGCTACAACTAAAGAAGAAAACCGATGTAATCAAGAATTTCTATGAAAGGCAGAAGAATCAGAATGTAGAACTGATAGATTTGACTCCTACTATTACCGAACTGGAAGAAAAACATCTTCCGGCAGTCTTAAAAGATGGCTCTGTAAATGCTTTTTATACATATTATAATCAACAGGACGGTCGGGTGATTTCCAAAATGCCGGACGGATATAGAAAAGAATGTGTGGTGGACTCTGATGGAGAAATTATAAAATTCAATGTCTATCCTTCAAAAAGAATGTTTGATACCATGTCTGTTTGGGGGGATATTTTCTCCGTAAGAATTTACGGCATGACCATGTTTCAATTGATAATTATCGCATTGATTTTTGACATTGTGTCATTTATTCTTTTTTATTAATTTAAAAAATAACAGACTATTGTTTTTCCGTAAAGATTTATAACAAATATAATTTTATTTATATGCCTGAAAATGTAATAGGAGGAAATATTCCTCAGCAAGATGTAGAGTTGGAAAATCCTATTCAAGTAGAACACCACCAACAAAGAAACATACCGGATGCAGCTGTTGGAATGCCGGCTGTTCCCACTATTATTGACCACAACGCGCCTGTGGTGGTTTTTGTGGGACCTCCCTCAAGTGGCAAATCCATGATACTTGTCCGTCTGGCTAAATATTTACGAAGCCAAGGGTACACTATTGAAACAGACCCTACCTTTCTCAACACTCCGGAATATCATGCGGGTTGCAGGGCTTTTCTTGAAAAGTTAGACGGTGATGTAGCACTTGAAGGCACTGTTAAATTTTTGTTGGTGAATGTTTATGATAGGACAGGTAGAATCATTGCAAAACTTCTTGAAGCTCCCGGTGAGGACTTTTATACGACAGATGCAGGGATGATAAGAGCCGGCAAGAATGACAATGTGGAGGCCTACTTGGCTACAATTATGACAAGCACAAATCCGAAATCTTATGTCGTCTTGTTGGATTTGGATTCGGATTCCGGAATATCTTTTAGAAATGACAACTATCACAGAAACTCTTATATGCAGAGATTCTTAAGACATTTCCTGCCTGCAATTAATTTGAGAAGAGATAGGATTGTGTTGCTCTATAATAAGATTGACATGACTATGTTTGGTACTATTCATGGTTGTCATAATGCGAGAGGTGCTCGTCAGGATGCAGAAATATATTATGGTCAACTTTTTGCCAGATTGAGAGGCGGACTTTTTAATATAGAACAGTTCGCTTTCAAAACATTTTGTACGGGAATGTTTTCCAGACAGGTGAATAACTGGGGCGAAGAAGAGAAAATATATCATGTGGCGGATGACTGCTATCCATGCGACCTGTGGAGAGAGATAACAAGAAAGTTCTGATATGGAAATAATTATTCATGGCAAACCCCATGCCGGAAGTTCAAAGGGAACTTCTGACATTGATGGATTAGCAAGAAATATTGTTGAAATTTTCTTCAATGGTAGGGATGAATTTGAAGATGAGCAATCTCTGATAGTTGATGCCAGATACTGGAAAAATAGTTGGTATAGTGTTTACACGTATAGACGCAGCAATCTAAAGGGATTTAGTAGCGGGATAGGGAGAACCACTTATTTTGCCATATCATTAGTCGTTCCCGGAGGGTACTGCCGGAGGGTGAGTGCGGTATATGAACTGTTAAGGAATGTTTGTAACGACACTGTTGTCGGAACTTATATTTCCGGCAATGGTAAATATATGGTTCAGAACTTGTACGATAACGCTGCTTTTCTATATATTGCGGAAAAAATCAGGAAAGGCTATATCAATACAGAAGAGGTTGCATTTGACTCAGAGTTTGTCCCTTTGGTGAATTTCAGCAATGATAAAAAGTCTAATGTTTTATGGTGTGACTCAGAAGAGTTCATCCGATGCCTGAAGACTTCTGGAAGAATAATTGTGACCGAAGGAGAAAGTGTGAAAGATCCTCTGCTGCAAGAACTGGTACATGATTCTTCGCAATATGATGGTGCAACGGCTGAAAAAGGGAAACGAAAAGAACCTGAAGATAATTCGAAAGAACTGCTTATAGGCACGAATCGTTCTCAAAGGCGGAAATCAAGTGAAGAAGAACCGGGAAATAAAACGCGTAGTCCTCTATATGAACAAAGAGAAAGTATGAGACAATCATCATCCGAAAGAAAATCAGGAATAAAGTGGATAAGGATTCTGCCGTTAGTCAATACTTTTTTAATTGTATTGACATGGATCTTTCTTGCTGGAAATCATGATAATGGAAAGGGAGGGATTGATTGTACGTATGAATCTCTGAAGGAGGATATAAAGTCTTTGAAAGATAGGGTAGTTGCTTTGGAAAAGCAATCCCCTGTTTATAGTCGTGACGACATCGATGCAAATACAAGTGAAGATACAAATCCGGATCTTGGGATATGGCAAAATGATGCGCCCATTAAAGTCGGAGATGAAGTTTGTATGGAAAAGCTACTCATTCAAATCAAATTCAAATCTGGTTATGCTATACATACTGCCAACATAAATAACCCAAAAGATATTGAAGAAAAAGTAATACAAGAAAATACAAGTTGGTATGTTTGTATAAAACCTAAAAACAATCAAAAACCTATCAAAATCACGTATAGAAGTAAAGAGAGTAAAACAAATCCTGAAAACAAAATAGTATTAGAATACAATAAAACAGAAGAAAAATGGATAAGAACAGAATAATTTCGATAATCTCAGTAGTGATTCTATTCACTTCTTGTGGGACAAGAAAGGATGAATACGATCCTTATGCTTTGTCTGGTAATTCAAATGAAGACGCACAGAAGAGCTATTTTGAAGTAGATTTCAAGAAAACAGAATCAAATCTAAAAACTGTACATGTTAAATTAAATGGCACTAACGGTTATGATGCTATATTTGATACAGGTTGTTCCGGTATGTTAATTTCATCCGTTGAGTTTTTAACTTTAATCAAATCTGGAACAATAACAGAAAATGACTATATAGGAAAAGCGACAATATCTATTGCTGACGGAACGGAGGTGGAGCATCCTATGTACAACATTCGAGAAGTCAGGGTTATGGATAAGAATGGGAAGGAACATGTTGTGAGAGATATTACCGCTACAGTGATTAAGAATCCGGTGGCAGAAGTACTTATTGGTGCTGCTGTGATTGATAATCTTGCAAATAAATCATACACGGTAGATTTGAAAAAAGACGTTATTAGATTCGACTGATGGATCCAATCATATATTTTTTTGGAACTTTGCCCGGAGGATTCTCTTCGTATCCGCAAGACCATACAAGAGTCTTCTTCGAGCAAATTCTGAAGAATGTTAAATATAACTTGCAGATTATCGTTTTTCGTAAAGATAATCTGCTTTACTATGGGTATGTACGAAAGTTTAATGGCTATTACTTTGGCATTTGCATCTGTATTGACAGGATTCTCAATGATGTGAATGTATTGTTCAATATTCTTGATGATGTTTTTGCAAGCATGATTGAGAAAGGGGATATTCTGATGATGACATCAGACACCAATGTTGAATGGGCGGTAAGAAGCTATACTTCAGCGAGCGTAGCTATAAATGAATACAAGAAGTTGATAGCTGATAAACTTTACATTACGGATGTGAATAGTCAGAGGCTACCTCCTGCCGATTTTTCAATATCTATAAATGATGTATTGGAAATTAGTCTTGAAGCTTCTAAAGAGGAAATAGTAGATGCAACTAAACGCTATTCCAAACTTTGCATTGTCAAAAATAATATTGAAATCGAAAGAGTTACAGGGTTTGCTCATGTGATTTATCTTAAGAATAAGGAAATAAAGGAACTAAATCAGGAAATTGCATATTGGAGAAGAAAATATCAGAGAGAAAAAGGAACTCAGAGTCAAGAAATGGATGAGATAAAATCTCAGAAAAAAGAGACGTCTCATGTTCCAGTCAATAGGCAGAAGGGAAAGTCGAAATCGTTATGGGCTATTATATTAGGTGTTATTATTTATATTATTATCTTATTCTTCTTTCACTTTTGGGGTGATTCTGAAAATACATTCATGTTTTTCAAAAATCGTGGTAGCTCTTCTGATGTGGCAGATACTATAGAATATGATTCGTTACAAGTCTTTTCTGATTACTCTGATGAAGAATCTACTGATATTCAGATGGATAAATACGGCGATGTTAAAGAGTCTCAGAATGGAAGGCTTGTTGTTGATGATGATATTGATGGGAAGACTGGTATTCTTCACTAAGCTAAGAGACCATGAGAATTTTTATATTGTTTAATTACATAAAAAGGGAAGATTATGAAACAAAATCAACGAAAGACACTCCTTTGGGGAGTATTCTTGTTTAGTTTGACAAATCCTGTAAATACCTTTGCACAGGGATATTTGTCTGACGCTACAACTGCTAATGCTGTGTTGACCCGCGACCCGGCTCGTCAGGCTTCTACAGAAGTGGATGCTGTCGTAACCAATCCTGCCGGTATAATGTTCATGGAGAACGGATTACATGCTTCAGTAAGTGGGGTGTTCTCTTTGCAGAATATCACGACACGGTCTTTGGATACACCTGCTGTCTCCTTGCATTCCAAAGATACACGGATATTGCCGGCTATACAGCTGGCATATAAAAAAGACCGATGGGCTATATCCGCTTCCTTTAATTATGCTGGTGGAAATGGAAAAAGGAAGTCGAAAGACGGTAGTATTTTGGTTGATGCTGTTACGGATGGCATATCTATAGATAAGTTGGATGAAATGAATACGTATTTTATGCAACAAAATGCTCTTTTGGAATTTATGGCTGCATTATCAGGACAACAGGAGATAGGCATAAACAGCAAGGAAGACAAGTGGGCGTTTCGGACAAAAAACATGAACTCTTCTTTATATAATTGGAATATGCAATTGGGTGCAGCCTTAAAGATAACAAAGAACTTTTCCGCCTTTGTTGGTGTAAAAACCAATCATGTTGTGTCTGATGCAGATATAAAGGCAGGACTTGTGGTTCTTCGTCCTTCTACAGGGGAAAGATGGAGTTTCGCTGATTATTCGCAAAAACAAAATCAGTTGATGGATAAGTTGGATGTAAGTGAGGAATTCAAAGATATGTTTAAAGAAGACCTACGAAATATAGCTGAATTATCTGAGGATGTGCAAATGGGTATGAATGTTTATTCTCTTGATGGGTGGGGATTTGCTCCTATTTTAGGATTAGATTATAAATGGGAGAATTTCAATTTTGGAATGAAATATGAATTTGCAAGTCATGTAAATCTGAAACATTCTGATGCACATTTCAGTGTTCCTTCAACTCTTTCTTTGGGTGTGAATTGGCAGGCTGCGAAACGCTTGCAGTTTGCGGTCGGAAGTAATATTATCTTTGCAGCTAATCATAATGTTTTCGGAAGTGCAGATACATCTGGTGCGTATGATTTGTCCGCCAGTTGTACGTATGACATAACAGATAAGATTCTTATAAGTGGAGGATATACATACAGTCATGAGCAGCAAACAGCGCCGGAATTAGCTCCTATTGTACTTCCGTCTTGTTCTCTACATAGATTGTCATTGGGCGCAGCCTATTCTCCAGTAAAGAATTTGGAAATAAACTTAGGTGTGAGTGTGTACACTAATGATTTAATTTCTAATGTTGTTTCAAAATACAGTGTCCATACCGGGGACAATAACCAACCGATGCAAATTACAACTTTGAGTAGTTCTAAATATGCACCACGGATGCAGGTCGCTTTAGGAGTAAATTATCATTTGTAAAATATTAAAAAGATGAAAAGTATGAGTTTTATTAAGAAATTGTTCTATGTGCTTTGGGTGGTTCTGATACCGGCACTTTGTTCTTGCGAAGATGATGATGAGAGTGTGGACATTTACTACAACCTTTGTTGCTCTAAAGATTTGTTGGATTTTGTTGTGCCCGTTGTCAGTTATACGGACGAGAATGGGACAGAACAAAGTATGACCTTGTCTGATGAGTATTGGAAACAGGAACAGGATGTGGATGATGGTGATTCTAATACGGAATCGCAGAAGTATAAGTATTGGAGTAAGCATATTCATTTTGATTGTTTTGATGTTTCCAGTAAGGCTGTTGTGAGATATATGCCTAAATCCACAGCTGAAGATTTTGGGAAATCTATCTATTTGTTTGTTCACCGTCTTAATTGCAGTTATCAAGTGACAAGTAAATCTATACAGAATCAAAATATAGTGCTTGATTTTTCCAGAGATATATTGATAGGCGAGAAAGATGTACAGGAGTATATAGACAGTCTTGTCAATACACCGGATGAAGTACGTTTTAGTGTGGACAAGAATGGTAAAGTGGACGCGTTTTCCAATTATAAATAAAAGAAGTTTGTTTTTTTAGAGCGAGTGCCTTACATTTCCTGTCTGAAGGAGAATGTAAGGCACTCGTCTTTTTGTGGTTATGGCAATGTGCAACAGTTGCAAATAATTCCCGTTATATCAAATCCACCACTGTGATGCCTGCTCCGCCGAACTGTACATGCTCGTCTCTGCAATCGGCTACGGCGGGTATTGTGTGCAGATACTGACGTATGAGGGTGCGCAATATTCCGGAACCGGTTCCGTGCAGTATGCGCACGCGCGATACACCTGCCACAAGAGCGTCGTCAATAAAATAAGTAACAGCTTGCACTGCCTCGTCGCCCCGCATTCCGCGCACGTCAATATCCTGCTTGAAGTTAAGAGTCGTTTCACGTATGTCATCCTGAGTCTTCAGACTGACGAATGTGGCGGCGCGTGTCTCCTTCTTCGGCTCGGCAGTTCCTTCGAGTCGGTTCAGTTTGATGTTGGTCTGAATCATTCCGAATGTCACCTGTGCTTCGTCTCCGCTTATTTTTGCGATTTGTCCAACCGAAGTCTGTCCCTTGATGCGCACATAGTCACCCACAACCAATTCTTTCTCTTTTTTCTCGTGTGTGACAGAATTTCCCGCATTCACCGGTTTGTTTCCTGTTTCTTTCGGGTTCGACTTCTTATCCTGTTTCCTCTTCTGTCTGGCTTTCAGCTTTTCCATCTGCCTGCGTATGCGTTCCTCCATTTCTTCCGGATTGATTTCGCGTACATTCTGCTTGAAGTCTGCCAGTTCCTGACGAATCTCCCTTGTGCGTTCTTTCTCTGCCTGTGCCTCCTTGATTGCTTTGATGGTTTGCTCTATGTGGGCATTCGAGCTTTTCAGCAGCTCCATAGCCTCCTCTTTCGCTTTGGCTATAATCTGTTTGCGCTCTTCGTGCAGTTTCTTGATTTCTTCCTCATAGCGCGCAATTGTCTGCTCCATCTGTTTCTCATGCTGATGGATTGTCTGACGTTTGTTCTCCCAATAACGCTTGTCTCGAACAATGTCTTGCAGATATTTGTCGGCATTGATATAGTCCTGACCTACAATTTCAGAAGCGTCGGCTATGACATCATCCGGGATTCCGGTCTTTCTCGCGATTTCTACGGCGAAAGAACTTCCCGGATTGCCGATGCGCAGTTGAAACAGCGGCTGCATCTGTTGCCGGTCATAAAGCATGGCACCGTTGATGATTCCGTCTGTGCTTTGTGCATAGTGCTTCAGATTCTGATAGTGTGTGGTAATCACTCCGTATGCACGTTTGTTGTTGAACCGTTTCAGCGCAGCTTCCGCCATAGCACCGCCAATCTGCGGTTCTGTGCCGGAACCGAACTCGTCAATCAGTATGAGGCTTGCACCGTTGCAGTGGCGCATCATATTCTTCATGTTGAGAAGGTGCGATGAATAAGTCGATAAATCATTTTCAAGGCTTTGTTCGTCGCCAATGTCGATGAAGATGCTCTGAAATATACCGGCGACGCTGCTTTCTGCCATCGGTACGGGCATACCGCACTGGAGCATGTATTGCAGCAGTCCGACTGTTTTCAGACACACGGATTTTCCGCCTGCGTTAGGACCGGAGATAAGCAATATGCGCTGTTTGCGGTTCAACAGCAGGTCGAGCGGAACGACTTTGCGTCCATGACGTGCCAGCGACATTTGCAGAATAGGGTGTACAGCCATGCTCCAGTCGAGAATCTGCTTGTCTTCTATGACCGGTTCGACGGAGTTGGTGCTGATTGCAAATTTAGCTTTTGCGCGTATGAAGTCTATGTCTGCAAGAAACTCATAGCTCTGCATGATTTCTTTTACATCCGGACGTATCGTATTGGTAAGCTCGGTCAGTATTCTGATGATTTCTCTTCTCTCTTCCGATTCCAGTTCGCGTATCTTGTTGTTTACTTCTACCACTTCTGTCGGCTCGATGAATACTGTTCGTCCGGAATCCGACTCGTCATGCACAATGCCATGTATCTTCCTTTTCATGGCAGGAGCAACCGGAATGACCAGTCGTCCGTCGCGCATAGTCGGAGAAAGGTCTTTGTCTATAAGTCCTTCACTCTTTGCATTCTTCAGTATGTTGCTCAGTGAACGTGATATGCCCTGTGCGGTAGATGTCAGTTCTCTGCGTATGCGCATCAGTTCGGGTGATGCCGTGTCCTTCACATTGCCGAACTTATCGAGAATCTGGTCTATACGTTTTACGAATTGCGGATATGTTCTTACGTCTGCCGACAGCTGGTAGAGTGCGGGATAAGTTTTCTTCTCCGAATCTTCATCCTGTTCGGAGTCCGCATAGTCATGGCTGTTCGCCTCTGCCGTTCCGATTGCATTTCCCGATTTCTTCAGAAATGCCACGATACGGCATATTGCGTCAAGCGAGCGTTGCAGGTCAAACAGCTCCTGTGTTTCGAGGAATGTATTCTCTATGCGTATGCGTTTCAGCGATTGTCTGACATCAAAAAAGTTCTGGTCGGGGAAATCTTCCTCCTGCAATATGCGTACAAACTCCATCGTTTGTCTCACTTGCCTCTTTATCACTGTATGCTGTGTGGAGAAGCTCATCTGTTCTACACGCTCCTCGCCGAGCCTGCACAGACACTTTTCCGCAAGTGTTTTGCGAACATTTGTAAATCCAATCTTCTCCTCGTAGTTGTTCGGGTAAATCATATCGTGTGTAAAAATATCCTGCAAAATTACTGCTTTGCCGTAATCTTAGCAAACAAAGCGTGTGGCATTTGCGTTACACTGTCAAAAAACGATTAAATAAAAGAGAAACTTATGGTAGCGGATATTGGAATTATAGGGCTTGGTGTCATGGGCAAGAGTCTGGCACGCAATCTGGAAAGCCGGGGACTGACTGTGGCTGTTTACAACCGTTTTGAACAAGGAAGGGAGGACGTGGCAGACAGGTTTGTGGCTGACTATGGAGCCGGCAAGAGGTTTGTGCCCGCACATTCTGTGGCTGAACTCGTGGAAGTGTTGACTGTCCCTCGTGTGGTCATGTTTATGGTCAGTGCCGGAAGTGCGGTAGATGAGATGATAAGGCAGACACTTCCGTATCTTTCTTCCGGTGATGTGGTTATCGACGGAGGCAATTCCGATTTCAGAGATACGCAGCGAAGAGAGGCCGCTCTTAAAAGTCATGGCATACATTACATCGGTTGCGGAGTGTCCGGAGGCGAAGAAGGAGCACTTCGGGGACCTTCTGTCATGCCCGGAGGCGCGTATGAGGGGTGGCGAATTGCCGGTGGCATGTTACGGAGCATTGCTGCACGTCTCGACGACGGTACACCGTGCTGTGAGTGGATTGGCAGCGGCGGTTCCGGACATTTTGTCAAGACCGTACACAATGGCGTCGAGTATGGAGACATGCAGCTCATAGCCGAAGCATACACCTTGTTGAAACGAGGATGCGGACTTGGCAATGAGGAGATGGCTGACGTGTTTGCCCGGTGGAATGCAAGCGAACTTGACAGCTTTCTCATAAAGATTACTTCCGATATACTCCGTTTGCGCGATTCGGACGGAACTTTCCTGCTGGATCACATTCTTGATGTCGCTTCCCAGAAAGGGACAGGCAAATGGGGAGTCATGGCATCTGTTGACGAGAATGAGCCGACCACCATCATGGCAGAAGCTGTATATGCCCGTATGTTGTCCGCTCTTCGCGATGTGCGTGTGGCGGCAAGCGACATATATCATTCGGCCGTTTCCTACGATGTGCGCAAACCCGATGTAGAGGATATACGCAAGGCTTTATATGCTTCAAAACTTGTTTCATACGCACAAGGCTTCTCGCTCATGCACAGTGCGTCGGAGAAATACGGATGGAATCTCAATCTTTCCACTATTGCACGGATATGGCAGAACGGGTGTATCATACGTTCCGGATTCCTGCGCGATATAATGAATGCGTATGAACGTACACCCGAAGTCGGCAACATACTCCTCGACGGCTTCTTTGCTTCGGAATTGATGGAATCACTCAGTGCGTGGCGAAGAATCGTGTCTTATGCCGCTCTCGCCGGACTGCCGCTTCCGGCAATGAGTGCAGCCTTGAACTATTTCGACGGACTGCGCACCTTGCACTCATCTGCCAATCTTATACAAGCTCAGCGCGACTATTTTGGTGCTCACCGATATGAAAGGGTAGATAGTGAACGGGGAAAATGGTTTCACACCGTGTGGAATTAATGGATGTCTTTTTGGGTGTTAAAGGATAGGTGTATCTGGACAGACTCCTTCGTCACTAAACAAGCAGGAGGAGTCTGTCAAAAACATCTATATGACGAGTAACGAGCAAAACAATTATCTTAACGAATCAAATTCTTTATTTTATGAAACGAGCGGCAGACCAGATGTTTATCATTTTCGGAGCTTCGGGCGACCTTACGAGGCGCAAACTCATGCCTTCGCTTTACGAGTTGCACATACGTGGCATGTTGCCGGAGCGTTTCTGCATTCTCGGAGTCGGGCGCACACCATACGATGACCGGAGTTTCCGCGCCAATCAGGCGGAGCATATTCGTGGCATATTGGATGAACGGCATATCAATGACAAGATGCTTGATGCGTTCACTGAACACCTGTTCTATATATCCATCGACCCGACAGACTGCGAACAGTACGAATCATTGAAAGAAGCTATCCGGTGTTTACAGGTCAACATGCAGCTGCCGGACAGAATAATCTTTTATCTTGCCACACCTCCTTTTATGTATGAAAGCATTTCAACCTGTATTCAAATCTCAGAACTTAATGTGTCCGGTTCGGACGGATGGCGCAGGATTATTGTGGAGAAACCTTTCGGTACGAGTCTTGTCACAGCTGAGAAATTGAATGCACACCTTCTTCGTATCTTTGAAGAAAAGGATATTTACCGCATAGACCATTTTCTGGGAAAGGAGACCGTACAGAATATTCTGGCATTGCGCTTCTCCAATGGCATATTTGAACCGCTGTGGAACCGCAACTACATTGATTCCGTGGAGATACATGCGGCTGAGGCTGTCGGGGTGGGGACTCGCGGCGGATATTATGACAGTTCCGGTGCTTTGAGGGATATGGTTCAGAACCATCTCATGCAGCTTATGGGGTTTGTAGCGATGGAGCCGCCTTCGGCATTCGATGCAGAGACCATACGCGATGAGGTCTTCAAAGTGCTCCGTTCTCTTCATCCTTATACGACTCATGAGATAGACCGTTTGGTGGTGCGCGGACAATATGCCGGTTATCGGAGCGAACCGGATGTGAATCCGTTGTCGAATACGGAAACATACATTGCAATGAAGATTCTTGTAGATAATTGGCGATGGAGCGGGGTGCCCTTCTATATCGTGACCGGAAAGTCCATGCCGGAGAAAGTGTCGGAGGTGGTGATTAATTTCCGTTCTACTCCCCATCAGTTGTTCGTGGGGCAATGTGCCGGAAGTTCGTGCAACAGACTTCTCATACGCATCCAGCCCGACGAGAGCATCACCCTTATGTTCGGATTGAAGGAGCCGGGAGCCGGATTTACCGTCAAGCAGGTAGCGATGAAGTTCGATTACGATTCTCTTGACGGGGTGCGTCTGCCCGATGCCTACGAGCGGCTTCTTATTGATGCCATGTCGGGCGATTCCACACTCTATGCACGCAGCGATGCCCTTGAAGCAAGCTGGCGGTTTGTGGACCCGATAATAGAGCATTGGAAAAAGAAAGAGGGAGAAGGGCTTTTCCTTTATGCGCAAGGTGATGACGGACCTTCGGAGCGTGAACGGCTTGGTATGCCCGCAACGGCTTGTTGCAGCTTCTGAGATTTCCGGTGAAATCTTTGTTGGTCCCGATTTATGGGGCTATTATTAGAAGCTGCTTAAACATATTTTCAAGAGCTTCTTGATTTTATAAAGTGATTATCAGCCAACAAGTCTCTATACGGCTTGTTGGCTGATAAAAGATGTTATGGGGCAATTGTGTAGCCATGCCGATGCAGACTACTTCAGAATGATACGCTTGGTGACCTTTCCGTTCCTGTCACGTACAATGTCTATACCCGGCTGCTTGCCATTATGACGTATGCCTGTGATGGAATAATGCTCAACAGCGTCTGATGCGTCTGAGGTGGCAGGAATATCCTCTATGCCGTCAACCACGTCGTTGGAAGAGAACTGCCAAGATGTTACCTCAATTCCCATGTTGTTTGTCAACACAAAGTAAAGGTAAGGTTCAAACTCCATTTTTTCTGCAATCAACTTCGCTGTCACTTCCTGTTCGCTCTTGCCGCTGAATGTAACAGTGGCGATGGCTGCGGCTTCTTCCATGTTGTCAGAGCCTGCACGCACCTCAAGCACACCTGTACCCTTAGCCTTTATTGTGATGCTGCGGGCTGGAGAACCTTCTGCGGCAAAATCTACACCGCGTACCATCCACCAGTTCTTGGCGGCCACGGCGGACATCTTTCCCGACTGCTCCACGTATGGGTTGACGCGTGCGGAAGTAATCTGCGGCACACCTGTGAGCGATGCACGGCTCTCTGTCAGAGTCGGAATCTTTGCCGCGCTTTCTGCTACAATAACTTTATTTGCTTGTAGGTTGCGGTAGCCACCGCTATAGCCCAGTTGACGTTCCAGCCACTGGGTGTGATAGAACAGGTAATAGGTGTCTCCGAACTTCTGTAGGTGAGTGTGGTTGTTGCCGTAAGGATAGCCTAAGTTCCCCGGATTAGGCATCATGACACCTTTGTATGTCCAGTTGTCTGCCAGAGGGTCTGTAGCCGTCATATATACCATTGAACAGGCAGATGGAGCCGCCACCTTGCTGTAGCTCGCCCAGTCGCTTGCTATCGTCCAGCGTGTGCAGTAAGAGTAAACCCACTTGTCGCCTATGTAGTTCAGTTCGTTTGCTTCGAACTGGCACGGTGCGGAAATCACCGCTATATCGCTTGCAAAGCTAATCATGTCGTCGCCAAGCTTCACTATGCGCACATTGCCGGGTTGCAGCTCGGTGCCGGTGATGTCGCCGCCTCCGAAGGTGAGATAAGACTCGCTGCCATCGGGCTTGATGGCCACACCCGGGTCGATAATCTGAGATATATTCCCTATGCCCGGTGTGTTCTTGTCAACAAGCGGTTTGCCAAGCGGGTCAGTCCAAGGTCCAAGTGGCGATGTGGCGGTGAGCACACCTATGCCTGCTGCGCTGTTTGTGAAATACATGTAGAAGTGTGTCTTTCCGTCACCTTCTTTCCGGCTTACGACAGACGGTGCCCATGAAGTCCAAATCCACGGAGCGGCCGCTTTTACGTCGATGGTGCCATGATTGGTCCAGTTCACCATGTCAGCGGTAGATAAGCACACCAGTTGCGTAATCTTTCCGTAGGTGTTCGACTGTATTCCGGAAGATACGTCAAACTCCTGCTGGTCGTTTGTGGCATAGACATAGAGTCGCCCGTCATGTTCAATGGCTGTAGGGTCTGCCATGAACTGAGTGTCGGAGAGCGGGTTGCCGTATGTAGGCAATTTAGGCGAGGAAGCCATGACAGACACCTCTGACTCCTCTTTCGTGAATTGGAATGTATAGAATATGCCCGGCATGAGCGTCACTTTTGGACGTTTCGTGTTGTTGCCGAACTTGTCCGTCACGTCTGTTACGAGCTTGTTTACATTGTCTCCTGTAGCCACTTGTGTGATCTTTGCCGGTATAAACGGAAGTCCGATAATCATGTTGTAGGTGTCGGATGTAGGGTTGAGGATGAACACGGTGACAGTGTCAGTGTTCTCACTTACGTAGGCAGAACCGCCAATCAGTTTCTTCGTGGTGTCCGAAAGTGTTGACTTGACGCGTGTCTTTCCTGTGGCATACTTGGCATAGTGGCTAAAGACGTATGCTCGTTTCCACAGTTCAGAGTCGCTTCCGCCATGATTGCACGCAAAGAAATCGTTGGTCATGCTGTAATAGACGTAGGCACTATAACCTGCGGCGAGTGCTTTCTCGATGCTCTCCACCATAGGGTACTCAGCCGAAAATTCGCCATTGTATTTTTCCTTGTCATAGTCTATAAGAAACTCCGTCATCCACATAGGCCTGCCGGTCTTGGATGTCACGGTGCTGACAAACGCCCAGTCGTTGGTGCCATACAGGTGGTTGCCCCACACATCAATGTTATCTACAGCGTCCTTTATGCTGAGCAACTTTTTGTTGTAGTTCTGCTGCCCCCACCCGAAGCACTCGGGACCCATAATCTTGCACGAAGAATCTACCTTGGCTCTTGCGGCCTTGACCATAGCAGCCATCTCACTCGGAGAATATATGCAGCTTTCGTAGCTGGCATGTTCCACTCCGTTGTCTGTGGCGGTAGGTGTGTAGTCGCTCTCGTTTTGTATCGAAATCATGTCTATGGGTGCTCCCTTCTTTGCCATAGTCTGCCTGTAACGCTCCAAGAAGTCTGCGAACTCTTCATAGCACTTAGGGTCGATGGCTCCTCCATTAGAACCCTCTCCTCCCCAAGGGTGGAGGTAGAGCGGCCAAACAGTGGTGCCGAAATCGTTCTGGTATTTATTTGTGTTCTGAGTCTTATATTTCTTAGGCGGAGTCCACGGTGTGGCAAACACCTGAAGAGAGGGGTTAATCTTCCTTGCCCATCGCACCGGGTTGCCGTACTCGCCCCATCCGCTTTCGTTTGGGTTTATGCGCAAGCGCATGATGTTAAGTCCTATCTGGTTTTCACCCTGTCCCCAGAGTTTCTCCACATTCTCCTTGGTATATACATCACCCCACTGGCCGTTCATGCCTGTGCCGCCAAAGCCGTCGATATGCTGGTAGCGGGTGCTCGCATTAACCACAATCGAGGCCGATTTTGTTTGAGCTGTCATCCCTGTTGATAACATCAGGCAACCCGACATGACTAATAAAAATTTCTTTTTCATGTAATCCTTTAGTGTTTTATGGTTGTATTGATTATTCTCTCTCTGTATATCCGTATTCTCCTCTTTCTTACTCCTCTCCTCTTCAGATATGTCGGATGCAAAGGTAGCAAAAGCGCTGTGGATGTCGTGTCATGTTTTGTTACATACTCTTTCGTTTTTGTAACATCAGCTAAAAGAACGCATGAAAACAGCTGTAAATTCAAGGATATGGGTGCTTCTTCCGCGGCATTTCCTCGTCAGGTTCAATCCCTGAATTGGAAATGAATCATTGCATGAGAAGAATGATTGTGGGGCAACATCTTTGCGATAGTTTTTGTCCGATTGTTATCGGGATGATTTCAGAGCAGACATATATAATGAGGGTCTTGTTTGCGATGGAATTGAGGTCCCATAAAAAAATTTTGACATCGATTTTTTGAGGTGCGTTCTGTTTTGATAAAATGATGGTGTATTTGCTGCTTTTGGTTTTATTTTGATTGTTTTTGTGCTGAAATACTATCTTTTTGATTTTGTCAAATGTTAAAATTCCAAGCCTTCTGGCACGCGTCAAAATGAAGCACACTGAACTTTTATCGGAAATCGTGGATTCTACGCGCATTTTCTGAGAGCCTCTCCAATTGTAAAATAGTGTTGCATTTTTTGATGGCTTGTTCACATTTGTTATATTTCTGTTCACT